>CAVKDE010000001.1:0-9809 GCA_963654835.1 Duodenibacillus sp.
TTTGTAACAAGTTTTGTATACTCGCCACCGCTATGCGGATTATGGTCACTTGTAATAATAAACAGCGTCCTGTCATCCATCAGCCCACGCTTTTGTGCTTCCTGAAAGAAATGTTCTAGCGTTTTATCCACCCAATATACACCGCGCACCGTAATAAACGGATTGCTGCGCACATTTTCCGGCATCTCATTCCAGCTAAAGCCTGTATAAGGATAAGGCTGGTGCATATCCAAAGTTTTGGTTATCATCACCAGGCGATCATTTTTCGCCTTAGCTTTTTCCAAAATTTTTAAGGTTTCCTCATACATCACGTCGTTGTGGAACCCCCAGCCGCTGGCACCAGTGTAACCCTGTTTTTCTAAATACTCTTTGGCATAGTATTCATTCATGCCAAACTGCGTCGGATATTCGCGCAGCTCATTTGCATAATATTGGCTGGAAGCATTCATAAATATACCACGCATCCCGGCACCCTGCACGCTACGAAACAGCGACGGCGTATTTTTACCGGGTAAATCCTTATCCATAATTACATGCGAACGGAAAGTAGCATTGAGTCCCTGCGTCGTCGGCACAGCAGAGGAATAATATCTGTTCATATGCGGATAACGGATAATAAGACTGTTCAAAAACGGCGTAGCTTCTTCCGGAATGTTGCTGTTGTAATAATTGATGTAATCGCGATGCATAGATTCTAAAATCAAAAGCACAACGCGATCATACTGCGGCGCAATTTTTACAATCTTAGCCTTAGGCTCATCAATGCCCAGCTCTGTCAGGCGTGTTTTATCCTTCGCCGTCAGTTCACGCTGCTCTACATGCTTGCTGCCGGCAATTTTATCTGTATCAAAAATTGCTTTGCTGATAAAGTTGACATTCACTGGCACAGAAAGCATATTGCGATAGTTCATACGCGTTTTTTCGTTTTCTACCTCTGCGTACATGCCAATCACATTCTCCACGCCATACATACCAGCATATGCCAAAAGCCTGTCCGTCAGATTTAAGCCTAACGTGAACATCGCCACACACAAAAGTGACCAGGCAAAGTTGGGTTTACGCTTCTGTGGTTTCGGCACGTAAAACAAAAGCAAAATAACTATAACACTGATAACGATACCTGCAATCATTGTATTGCTCATCGTCGCAAAAACGCCTTTTATTGCATAAATATTCAGGTTTTGGAAAAGCACGCTCTCTACGTGCATTGATGTCTGCCAAAAATAAAAGGCATCAAAAACAATAGCTAATGCAGAATATACATAAATAATAAAATATAACAGCTTCATGCCGATGTTCGGCCACTTATGGTAGCACATCGCAGCCAAAAGCACGAGTAAAATATTATTATTAACGCCCGCGAGAACGGAAAGCGTTGTCTGCAAGCCTTTATCCAAGCTAAGCTGGTTGACCATAAAAAAGGCTTCTGCCAGATACAATACACCAATAATAATCACGGGGAAATAACGTTGAATCCTATCCGGCACACGCTTACGGCGATAATACAAAAGGCAGATAATGCCTGCTAGAACCGAATCGCGCAGCGCATGGTCAAAAATCTGAAAACAAAATTCGTTCAGCGGAAAGGGGTGTGTTCCGCCAAAACTCTGAAAGGCAAAAAAAGCCTCTACAGCACAGGCAGCGATAACAAATATCAGCCAACCTATTTTTTTACTTATCCTCTTCACCTTACACCATTTCCTTATTTACGCCAAAAATTTAATTGGCTCCTGCTCCATTTCAATCATAAGCGGAGCAGTAGTCACAGCATCGCCATCAAGCTCTGCTGCAAAACCTTCCGCATTGCAGCGAATCTCCAGCTTCTTCGCCGTGCGGATGATGATGTCATTATCCAGCGTCAGTGCCTCCATAGCAATGCAGGCAGCATAGCGGATAAAATCGCCACGTTTATCTCCTGTAAACACTGCCACGTGCAGCAGCGGCGAAGACAGCGAAGCACCGTTAAATAAATTATAACGACCTGCATAATAACGGCTTTTGCCTACAATAACAGATGTTCCTTCCAGCCACTCTTCTTCATCGTCAAAACGCACCTGGAAGCGGTAACGCCAATTGTTAAACAAAAGTTCCTTACGCATAATTTCTGTTCCCTGCCAAACATAGGCAAGTTTATTTAAAATTTTCTTTTCCTTCTCGCTGACATTATCTACGACCAGCGAATCAAAACCAATACCTGCTACCGTCAGGAACGCATTACCATTGGCACGTCCAAGATATACAGGTACAGTAATCCCCTTGGCTACGCGCTTAATCCACTTATGCGGATCTGCCTTCAGCAGCAGCTCTTTCGCTACAAGGTTTACCGTTCCCGCCGGGAAAACGCTGATATACGGTACATACTTGCGGTTCGCCAATTGCTCAATCATTGCACGAATTGTACCATCGCCACCGGCAATAATCACCCAGTCCACCTTCTCGTCCACAATCTGCTGGGCGATTTGAGGAATCTGGTCAAAATATTTAATATCACGCATTTCCGCATTTTTGCTGCCCACAAGGTCTTTAATCAACTTAAAGGTTTCGTTAACCTTCGCCATCATACTCGCAAAAAGCTGCTTGCCGGAATTGCGGTTGTACAAGAGGACAACCTTTTTAAATTTAGTTACATCTACATAATCTACAGGCATTTTCAACTCCTAAATATCCACTTTTTTCGTGAAAGATAGTTCCAGACTACAACAATACAGCTGGTAAGCACCTTCGACAACATTGGCTGCCAGCCCATAAGGCTGACAAAAATATACATCAATAACAGGTTAAAGCCTAAGCCCATAATGCTCACCAAAAACACCAGGCTCAGCTCTTTACCACGGTCATAACGGCTGCCACTGTCAAAAACCAATACGTTGCCTAAAAAATAATGATAAAGCGTCGAAAGGCAGAACGCCAGCGACGTTGATAACATGGTGAGGGAAGTAAGGCTTAATCCCAGACCGTTTAAAACATAAGTTATAAAAATATAGAACAGTGCCCATTCTACTAAAGCCGCCGTGCCACCAACAAAAAGGTAGAGCACTAGCTTGATAAGCTCGCTGTCTGTGTAATCAATACCGAACAATACTTTTCTACGCATAAAAAACTCCACTCAAAACATGATAGCTTATTATACCATCTTTGCGTGGAGTTTTCAAAGTGTTAATTTATCTCACCCATTCCACTATTGTTTATTGCAATTGTGTATGTTACAATATCCATAGTCAAGGTCAAAAAAATTAAGGAGGCACAAAATGAAATCTTTAAAAGGCACTAAAACTGAAAAAAATCTTTGGGAAGCTTTTGCCGGTGAATCCCAGGCACGCAACAAATACACCTGGTTCGGCATCGTAGCCCGCAAAGCAGGTTATGATCAAATTGCTGAGCTGTTTGACAAAACTGCTAACAACGAAAAAGCTCATGCTTATATGTGGTTCAGCGAATTAGGCCAGTTAGGCGATACTCCTGCTAACCTTTTAGCAGCTGCTGAAGGCGAAAACCACGAGTGGACCGATATGTATGTAAAAATGGCGCAAGAAGCAGAAGAAGAAGGTTTCCCTGAAATTGCAGCAAAAATGCGTGCTGTTGCAGCTATTGAAAAGCGTCATGAAGAACGCTATCGCAAACTTTTGCAAAACATTGAAGAAATGAAAGTATTCAGCAAAGACAGCGGCCTTACTATCTGGGAATGCCGCAACTGCGGTCATATCGTAGTTGGTCCGAATGCTCCGGAAGTTTGCCCGGTTTGCGCTCATCCCCAAGGCTTCTTTGAAGTACACATGGATAATTTCTAATATAAAATTAACCTACACAAGCCAAAAAAGTCGTGCAACTCATCGCTGCACGACTTTTTCTTTTTACCAGTGATATTTTTCTCCACGACTGATTTTAAACGCCCGATAGATCTGCTCAATTAAAAGCAGTCGTATCATCTGATGCGTAAAAGTCATCTTGGAAAAGCTCAAAGCAAAATCTGCACATTTACGCAAAGCGTCTGTATAACCAAAAGCACCACCAATCACAAACGTAATATGGCTGTTACCGGAAAGCGTAAGCGCATCAATTTTTGCAGCCAGCTCCGGACTAGAAAGCTGTTTGCCAATCACGTCTAACAAAATAACATAACTGCTTTGCGGAATAATAGCGAGCAAGCGCTGCGTTTCGCGCTCCAACACCTGCTCTTTTTCTGCCGCAGAAGGAGCATCTGGCATACGTTCTTCGTTTATCGAGAGCGTTTCCAATTTGCAAAAGGGTGTAAGCCTTTTGGTGAACTCCTCTATACCAGCGGTTAAATATTTTTCTTTAATCTTGCCTACGCAAGCGATGGTTATCTTCAATTGCCATACTCCTTAGGCACTTCTTCCAGCACTACGGTAACATCCTGCGCTGCACCATTGCGCATAATGGTTACATTTACACTGTCGCCAACTTTGCATTCAGAAAGTTTAGTACGCAGCTCAACCGCAGTTTTTACCTTGCTGCCATTAAAGCTTAAGATAATATCTCCGGCGCGGATACCAGCCTTCGCTGCCGGGCTGCCAGCAACAACTTTCACGAGGAAAATACCTCCATGCAAGTTCATTTCAAAGCCATAACGGTTAGCAATATCCTGATCCATTAAGGATGCACCAAGATAAGGTCTGGCAATGCGTCCATGTTTAGCAAGCTCTTCTAAAATCGGTTTTGCTGTGTTGATAGGAATCGCAAAGCCAATGCCTTCAACGCCGCTGACAGCAATTTTAGCACTGTTAATACCTACAACTTCGCCATCCGCATTGACAAGCGCACCACCACTATTACCGGGGTTAATTGCTGCATCCGTCTGAATCAGGTTGAATTTACGCTCGCCCAGCTCAATGCTGCGGTTCAGCGCACTAATAACACCAGCTGTCACACTGCCGCGGAACTCTAACCCCAGCGGATTGCCGATAGCAATTGCAGGCTCGCCCACCTGCAAGCTGTCGCTGTCACCAAAGGTTGCTACAGTTAAGTTATCTGCATCAATTTTTACTACGGCCAAATCTGTCGCAGCATCGGCACCAAGCACTTTGCCTTTCACCGTTCTACCGTCAGGCAGGCTGACAATAATTTCGCTTGCTCCCTCAACAACGTGGTTGTTTGTTGCGATATAACCTGCTTTATCATAAATAACGCCGCTGCCTGTGCCACGTTCGGTAAGCTGCACGCGGTTAAAAATATCACGCACATAAGCTTTGTTCGTAATGCCCACTACAGCAGGGCCAACCTTCTTTGCTGCGGCAACAATCGGTGTATTGCGGGCGTTGCTCAGCTGCTGCTCGCTGGTAGTCGCAGGTTTATCCTTTACTGCGGCGGAGGTTTTATTATCGCCGCAGCCTGCGACTAAAATCGCCGCACTTAACAATCCACAAACAAAAATATTAGCTGATTTTTTCCAAATGCTTTTTTTCATCTGTATCTACTCCTCATTTTAAATCTAAGCCTAGAGATAACGGCACATCTGCCACTACCCTATCTTGGGAAGCAACAAAAAGTTCCGTTTCCTGTAAGCGTTTTTTGCTATCTAAAATATTCTGCACTGTATCATGTGCTAATTTGGGCAAATTATTATGCTCACTTAAATGCGCCAGCACCACATGCTCAGGCAGGCGCGCCAGCTGCGACAGAAAAATTCCTGCCGTATCATTAGAAAGATGTCCGCGCGTACTCAAAATTCGCTGTTTGAGCTGCTCTGGATACGGCCCGTTTTTGAGCATTGCCACATCATGGTTAGCTTCCAGCACCAGTACATTGCTGCCTGCTACCGCCTCACGCATAGTATCCGTAATAAAGCCAGCATCCGTAAGATAAGTGCATTTCTCCCCCGAAGCCTGGCTTGTAAAAACATAACCATGCGGATCCACCGCGTCATGCGGAATCGAAAAGCTATCTATACGCATATCACCGCAGAGCAAACTGCCACTAATCAGGCGACAGCGCTGCCTTTCAAGCTTAGCATCTTTAAGCAGAATCGCCCGCCACGTTGCCGCACTGCTATAAACAGGCACGTTATATTTTTTTATAAATGTTGCAAGTCCCTTCACATGATCACTGTGCTCATGCGTCAAAAAAACGCCGTCCAGTTCTTCCGGGCTTACGCCTACTTCTTTCATTCTGGTGACCAGCGCACGGCAGCTGATACCAACATCCACCAAAAAACGCTGCCTGCTGCTGCTGATAAGTGCAGCATTGCCCTTGCTGCCGCTTGCCAGCATCACAACCTCTAAATCATTCACCAAAACATTTCCACTCCAATCAAGATACGCCTTTATTATAGCAAATTATGTTAACACTATTGTGGCATTTTCGTAAAAAGAACGCCACAAAGAAGAAAAGTGTACCGCAAGGCTCTGCCCATGGGTACACTTCCGTTCTTTTTAATGTAATTTACGGCACTTAGGACACACGCCAAAGAAATAGAACTGACGGCCGCTGATTTCATAACCGCTCTGCGCTTCTACCTCCTGCGTCAGCTGCCTGCCGGCATCTACGCCCAGCATAGCATCAGCAATCTCACCGCATTTTAAGCAGCGCAGATGGTAATGCTCGGAAATATCAGCATCATAGCGATAGCTGTCCTCGCCTGTATTTAAAATCTGGATTACATTGATATCGTGTAAAATCTCCACAGTTTTATAAACCGTAGCAAAGCTCATAGCCGGAAACCTAGGTTGCAGCTTGTTAAACAGCATTTCTGCATTGGGATGCCAGGTTTCATCAGCCAGCGCCTCATAAACCGCCAGACGTTGCGGTGTAACCTTGTAGCCACGTTCACGCAGCAAAGTAGTTAACTCCTGACTAGTAAGCATTTTAATCACTCCATTGAAAGCAAAATAGGATAGAGCGGTTGTCCGCCATAAAAAGTTTCCACTTCCCAATCATCATTCAGCTCGCTAAGGCTCGCAGCCAGTTTTTCGGCCTGCTCTTTGCTCACATCCGCCCCATAATAAAGGCTCACGAGCTCATAATCACCATCAGCCAGCATCTGTTTTAAAACAGCTTCCATGCTCTTACCGGTGCAGACAATTTTATCATTCAAAATGCCCAGATAATCACCTTCATGCACCGTCAGGCCATTGACAACGCTGTCACGGACAGCAATAGTAACGCTGCCACTGGAAGCCTCTTTAGCTTCCTTCGTCATAATCACCGTGTTTTCATCCATGCTGCGCGTTGCATCAAAATGCAATAGTGCAGCCAGGCCCTGCGCCATATTCGTACTCGGTACAAAAGCCACTTTAGAATTGCCCAGGAGCTTACGCACCTGCTCTGCTGCTAAAATAATATTTTTATTATTCGGCAGAATGATGTACTGCTCACAGGAACCGTTTTCAATCGCATTCACAAAAGCTTCAACAGGCGGATTCATGCTCTGACCGCCGCTGATAATTTCTGCTGCGCCCATTTCGTGCATTACTTTCGCAATACCGTCACCTGCGGCAACAGTGAGCACGCCCACGCCATGCTTTACCGGCTGGATATCTTCCGCTGTAAAAAGACGGTTTTCGTGCTGATCTTTCATATTTTCTACTTTAATATCATGCAAAGTACCCCATTCCTGCGCCTTGTTCAACGCATCACCGGGGTGTTTCGTGTGGATATGCACCTTAACGATATCTTCAACAACAGCTACAATCATGGAATTGCCAAAACCCTGCAAGGCTTCGCTAACAGTTTTTTTATCTACACTTGCACCTTTCACGATAAATTCCGTGCAATAAGGATACTCTAAATCTAAAGGTTCTAACTGCGGTGCAGGCATATTTTTTGCCTTAGGTGCAATTTCCAGCACCTCGCAATCCTGCCCGCGCAGCCCGGCCAAGCAGCCTTCAAAGAACACTATCAGTCCTTGGCCGCCGGCATCAACAACACCAGCAGCTTTTAAAGCAGGCAGCATCTCCGGCGTTTTCGCCAATTCTTCTTTGCCTGTGCGGATAGCTTCTAGCAGCACTTCTTCCAGGCTGCCTGTACCGCGCACTGCATGGTAAGCACCTTTCGCCATACCGCGTGCTACCGTAAGAATCGTACCTTCTACAGGCTTAGACACGCTGCGATAAGCATATAAAATGCCAAACTGGAAAGCTTTGCCGATTTCCGTATTAGTCAAAGTTTTCTTACCTGCAACACCCTTGCCGATACCACGCAAAAGCTGCGATAAAATTACGCCGGAATTGCCACGTGCGCCCATAATTGCGCTGCGCGCTGCGGCGGCACCAATATCGCCGGCTTCAGCTTCATCGCTCATTGCACTGATAGCCTTCGCTACAGAAGCCATAGTATGCATCATATTCGTACCCGTATCACCATCAGGCACGGGGAAAACATTGAGATCATTAATCATCTCAAAATTCTTTTCAAAGCTATGGTAAGCTCCCAGCAGCATATCCTTAACCTGCTTGCCGGTAATTACCTTTGTATTATTCATCTCTACTCCACACCTTTCCTTTAGGCCTTGCGACGGACAAACAAGCCAATTACGCCAGGGCCAAGATGGGCAGCCAGAACAGTACCAATGCTTGTCAGCATAACCGGTACGCCGGGGAACAGTGCCTGCATCTGCGCTTTCAGATCCTCAGCATCAGCCTCCGCTTCGGCGTTAGCCACAAAAATAGCCTCCAAAGGTGCTTTTTCCGCAGCCAGTTCCACCATGCGTTTCAATACTTTCTTACGGGTGCGGCATTTATCCGCAACCTCCAGCTTACCATCTTTATCTAAGTGCACAATAGGGCGAATGCCAAAAATATTGCCAATAAGTGCGCCTACCGCGCCAATGCGTCCGCCCTTTTGCAAATAGTCTAATGTATTAACGCTAAAAAACGTTTCTGTACGCTCTACCATAGAACGCGCCATTTTATCTGCTTCATCTAAGCTCATACCCTCTGCAGTACGTGCAAGAATTTCCATTGCAATACCGCTGATAGGGCAGGCAGCAGTTTTACTATCAATCACGCGGATATCCGCACCCTTAACATCATCCATTACCTGTCGTGCTGCTACGCATGCCGTCTGATAGGTGCCACTGAGCACGCTGTCTACAGTAAGCATAATAATTTTTTTGCCCTGCTGCGAAAGCTCTGTGAAAAGTTCAATCATCGCACCAATCGGCGGTTGGGAAGTGCTTGGCAGTTTGCCGGTTTTTTCCACCAGTTCAAACATCTGCATTAAAGATTTTTCGCCATCTGCCCATTCCATGTCACCGTGGCGTACAATAAGACGCAGCACATGGCAGCGAGGATTATCTTTTAATTCTGTTTCTTCTGCTGCAGCAATACTATCTACAACAACATGTATTTCATCGTGCATAATAGCCTCCTGTTAGTTAGGTTTATTTTTATCAATCTATTTCATTCCGTACTTTTCCTATATTATCTTATATTGTACCATAATCTCATAACTAATGCTACATTAACTATGACTAACTAACAATATTTACAAAAAACTTCTTGCAACTAAAAATGGCAAAAAAAAAAGCCCTTACGAAGAAGGGCCAAATGAGGGGCTGTTTTGATGTTCTTAGTATAACATCTTTGTATACAAAATGCAAGTGTTTTTTGTTATCTTTTTTACGAGAATTTTTTATTTGTCCACGAATCACGCCTTTGCGCAAAAAATCGTGGACAAAATTTGTTTGTTATTTAAAATCTGCGCCTAGCATGACAACCCCATCACAATCCGCCGCCCCATCACGGCTAATACGCATCTTATGCGCGAAAGGCACGTTTGCCAGACGGCTCACCACCGCGCCATTGTTTGTGGTAGAGATAACGGTAGTTTCCGCAATCAGTTCGCCGCTGCCA
>CAVKDE010000001.1:9819-41269 GCA_963654835.1 Duodenibacillus sp.
CCGCTGCCACCGCTGATAACTTCAAAGCCTGCGCTACGCAGACGCGCTGCAGCGTCAGCTCCGGCACTCTTGCTGCCGGAACAGTTCACTAAGCGCACAACGCCTCTTGCACTGCTCTGTGCGGTAGAAGAAGAGGATTCAGCCTTAGCTTCATCTTTCTTTTCAGCTTCTGCCTTTTTCTCTTTTTCTTCCTTAGCTTTTTCTTCTTTCTTAGCCTTCAGCTCTTTTTCAGCTTTCACAGCTTCTTTATTTTCTTCACTGTCATCGCCGCTTTCGGCCTTATCAACAGCCTTGTTATATTCTTGCTCCATAAGTTCCGCAGCAGATTTATAACGCTCGGTCATTTCTGCGCCCTGCATCTTCACCATCAGCTCACGCAAATCAGTAATATCTGGCAGCCAATAGCTGATGCCGTCAATATATTTCGGCGTACCGGGAACCATCGCCATAGAAAGACCCTTTTCCTTCACCATAGCATGCAAAGCCTTGCCCAAATCCATCATATCACTCAAGGGCAAATCTGTCTTAACCATCGAAGTAAGCTGTTTGGCAAGGCCAGGAATATGCAGCAGCATATCTGCAGAGGTAATCTTATCATAAACCGCCATCATAAAATGCTGCTGGCGGCGGATACGACCAATATCGCCCTCTTCATCACGGTAACGCACATATTGAATAGCCGTTTTGCCATCAAGATGCTGCATACCTTTTTTCAAATCAATCTTAAAGCCATCCCAGTCATCGTAATAATACATATCTTTTTCGACATCAATATCAATGCCGCCAATAGCATCTACAAGACTGGTAAAGCCTTTAAAATCAACCATTACATAGTTATTGATTTTTAAGCCTAACAGCTCTTCAACAGTTTTTTGCGTCAGCTCACGTCCGCCATAGGCATAGGCGTGGTTAATCTTATCCCAGCCATGACCGGGAATACGCACACGCGTATCACGCGGAACAGAAAGCAGGGAAGCACTTTTTGTTTTGCTGTCAAACATAACCACAAACAGCGTATCACTGCGTCCCACATCATCAGAACGCTCATCAACACCCAAAACAACAATATTTTTTTTCAAATTCAATCTGTCGTCCGGGTTCAGGTTATCCAGACCCTTATCGGGAAAGAAATAACCAAAAGCAACATAAGCCACAGCACAAATTGCTGCGACCAGCACTAAAATTTTTGTCTGGAGAATACTCTTCATCCGTAAAAACCTCTCATTCACTAGCTAAAAAATCCGTCAGCTCTTTGCGAGCACGGTAAAGGAAAGCATACAGCATACGTGCCGTCAGTCCCCAGATAATTTTCCCTTCATACTCATAAAAATAAACGTAGTAGGATTTATTCATGCGCCAAGTGCGCGTGCGCTGCGGCACTAAATCAAAGGGGAAATCTTCACCGGGGTGATCTGCAAGCTCCACTGAACCACGCCTTGGCTCCTGCACCAGCAGAGCCTTCAACGGCACAGTAAAAACGCACTCCACCTCATCTTTGCTATAAGTAATTTTACTGATATCATCTATTAAGCCTACAAAAGGATGGATGATTGGCCCATTGTGCGTCACAAGGCAGTCCAGCTCGCCGCAGATAGTTATATTTTCTGGCGTAAGCCCAAGCTCCTCACAAGTTTCACGCACAGCCGTGGTGCGAAAGCTGTTATCTGCGCATTCATATTTACCACCGGGAAAGCATATCTCTCCCGGCTGACGGCGCAGCGTGTGCGCACGCTCTTCAAACAGCACGCAGATACCCTGCTCTGTACGCACGAGGGGCAGTAAAACAGCAGCATCCCACAAACGATCCAGCTTATCAATGCCGGGAGCACGGCGGTGAAAACGCTCAAACAGCACATACTGTAATTTTTCCATGTCATTCATAATAACACCTTATTTTAACACCTTTATCCACAAAATAAAATAGCTTTTATAAATTTCTCCGTAACGAAAGTGTTTTCCTGCATAGAAATGTGGAGAAGATGTAAACTTATAGCTTTACTGAAGCAAGATCATAAGAATCGTGATTTAGTAAATTATCAATTTATAAGAAAACTAAAGAAAAGCGCCAGCCGCTCTCGCAGCCGACGCCAAGGGAAAGACAACAATATTCGTCAGGCTTTCGCCAAGCCTTCATATGAATCAGTAAAGAGGAGCCTCTTTTTCCGCGTATGCTTTTTCGCTCTTATCAACCATCATCGTAACAGCAGCATCACCAGTGATATTAACAGTAGTACGTGCCATATCCAAAATACGGTCAATACCGGCAATCAGCGCAGAACCTTCAAGTGGCAGGCCAAGGCTGGTCAAAATCATGGTCAACATAATATAACCTGCACCAGGAACACCAGCTGTACCGATAGAAGCCAGCGTACCGGTTACGATAATTGTCATATATTGCGCTAACGTTAAATCAACACCGTAAATCTGCGCTACAAACAATACGCATACACCCTGATAAGCAGCAGTACCATCCATGTTGATGGTTGCGCCCAGCGGCAGGACGAAGCTGGAAACCTCTTTAGAAGCACCAAGCTTACGCACGCAGGTCATGTTCAGCGGCAGCGTACCACCAGAAGAACAGGAGCTAAACGCCATAAGAATGGCCGGAGCCATGCCTTTAACAAATTTTATCGGGCTGAAACCACCCATAAATTTCAGCATGCTGCCATAAACGATAACTGCATGCAGGAAGCAGGCAACATATACAGCCAAAATAACTTTCAAGAGCGGCAAGAGCACTGCAGGACCATTAGCAGCAACAACCGGAGTAATCAGGCCAAATACACCAATCGGAGCAACAGCCATAATCATGCCAACAATTTTATAGGAAACTTCTGCCAAGCCATCAATCGCATGTTTCAAAGCGTTAGCCTTTTCACCGACAGCAGTAATACCTACGCCAAGGAACAGGGCAAATACGATGATTTGCAGCATATTAGCCTTAACCATAGCTTCCAGCGGATTAGTCGGGAAGATGTCAATAATAACCTTAGAGATAGGCGGTGCAGCCTTCGCCGTTACTTTAGCCACATCCACCGGCATATGCATACCCAGGCCAGGTTCAAAAACAGTACCGATAATCAAACCGATTACGATAGCAAAAGCGGTAGTGCAAAGATAATAAGCTACAGTTTTTACACCGATACGGCCAACTTTTTTGATATCACCCAGGCTGGCAACACCCATAACCAAGCTGGAGAATACCAGCGGAACAATGATCATTTTGATCATGTTCATAAAAATAGTGCCTAAAGGTCCGATCCAGGTCTTAGCAAAACCTGCTCCTTCAGCACCCAGCTCCAAACCGGCGATAATGCCGAGAGCAAGGCCGATCAAAATTTTTGTTGATAAATTCATTTCAAAACTCCCCCTAGAATAATATTTACAAAATTACTTGTTTTATTATAACAAATTATCTAGGGAAAATCTCATTGTATACAGTATTTCTCCTGTGTATACAATATTATTTATTATACATAGACAAAAAAGCTGTCGCTTGCGCGACAGCTTCACTTGCAATGTTTATTTACTCAGCAACTCGTATAAAACTACTACAATAGCACCAGGTACACCAAAGAAACCAGCTATTAGTGCCTTAATCACAGTAATTTTCAAGCTGAACCCTACCAAAGAACCGATAAGATTTACCAGCCACAAAATGACTGCACCACAAAGACCGTTCCATACCAGCTTAAAAGGCATAGACAGCAGTTTAACGATAACTAAAAGCAGCAGCACGCCCACCAGCATAGGTCCAAGTGAACCTAAAGGGCTTAACCCTGCCCCAGCTGCAATACCGTTTAACATTTCCATTTATAAAGCCTGTCCTTTCTACATTGTCCTACGATTTTCCAGTGCCTTCGACAAAGTAACTTCATCTGCATATTCCAAATCACCGCCCATTGGCAGACCATGCGCAATACGGCTGACGGTAATGCCCACAGGTTTTAGAAGCTGTGCCAGATAAGTTGCCGTCGCTTCGCCTTCTACGTCAGAATTTGTAGCGATAATGACCTCGCTGATAGATTCCTGCTGCAAGCGTAAAAACAGCTCGCGGATGCGCAGCTTATCAGGTCCGATGCCATCTAAAGGCGAAAGCACACCGTGCAGCACATGGTATAACCCATGATAGCCATGGCTGCGCTCCATTGCCGCAATATCCTGAGGCTGCTCCACCACGCAGATAGTGAACTTATCACGCGTTGCATCGCTGCAAATATCACAGATATCATTATCCGTTAAATTATAGCAGCGGCTGCAATAATGAATCTGCTCTTTAGCACCGCTAAGCGCAGCAGCTAACGCACGCACATCTTCTGCAGGCATATCAATTACATGATAGGCCAGACGCATCGCCGTTTTAGAGCCAACGCCAGGCAAACGACGCAGCTGCTCATATAAATTGGCAAGCGGCCTGATCATTCTCGCCATTTTTAGAACATTCCGGGCAGTTTCATACCGCCAGTAACCTTAGACATCTCTTTTTCGGTCATTTCGTCGATTTGCTTCATGCCATCGTTAACAGCAGTCAGGATCATGTCCTCAAGCATTTCTACATCTTCAGGATCAACTGCTGTCGGATTGATTTTAATAGATTTCAGTTCTTTTTTACCGTTGACAACAACAGTTACTGCACCACCGCCTACGGAAGTTTCTACAGTACGGCTTTTCATTTCCTCCTGCATTTTCACCATATCGGCTTGCATTTTTTGTACTTTTTTCATCATTGCTTGCATATTGCCCATGCCACCAGGAAACATAATTAAAATTCCTCCTTAAGATATCTAAAATAATAAATTTATATAACAACCATTTTAATTTTGGTCTGATATATCAGTCACAGTACCTCCAAGCGCATTCATCGCCTTACGCAAATTTTCCGGCAAACTGCTCTCATCAAGTGTTTCTGCCTGCTCAGGCTGCGCACTTTGCGCTTTTGGCTGCGCTGCTTGTTTGGCAGGCGGTTTCACCCTGCCTTCAATTACCGCCTCCAGGCGAATCGGTCTACGTGCTACCCTAAGCAGTGCATCCTCAAAAGGCAGGCGGTAATCATCCTTATTCATGCGATCTGCCAAAAATGGTGCTTTAAAAGCTATTTGCAGCACATTGTTGGCAAAGCTGTATACACGCCCATTCTTCGCACAGGAAACCATGGAGTTTTTTCTTTCAGCCTTCATAATTTCCATAGCCTGCTTCCAGAAATCTTCACCTGCGGCAAAATCTCCGGCGTATTCCGCCGTGGCCTCTACCGTACTGCTTTTAGGCTGTGGTACATTTTGTACAGCCTGCTGAATCGTCTGCGCAGGCTGCTGTTTAGCTTCTGGTACAGAAGCAGAATTTATAGGCTTTTGTGCTTTAGCTGGCGCACTATCTACAACAGGCTGCTTACTTGCACCAGACGACACAGGCATGTTCGCCTGCGGCTCACTTGTAGCAGCCTGCGGTGCAGCTTGCGGCATGTAGCTTACTTTAACGCCCTGCGCCAGCTGCCTTTCCAGCTGCTCTACACGCGCATTAAGTGCAGCCAGCGTGCTGCCTTCAATGCGGCATAAATCGAGTAAGCACAGCTCTGCCGTAATGCGTGGGCGCAGCGTGCCCCGCAATTCTTGCAGCGCAGCATGCAGCCGCTCTTCTGCTGCCATCAGCCTGTCACGACTAAAAAGAGGCGCGAGCGCAGCGAGTGCTTCCCGTGTATCTGTCAGATAAATTTCATCATAATCAGGCACAGATTGGTAAAGCAATAGCGCACGCAGATATTCCATCAGCTCCGCCAATACCTGGCGCACATCCTTGCCCTGCTCCAAAAGCAGGTTAAGCTTCGCTAAAGCAAGAGGCAGCTCCTGCCTGCCAATCGCCTCCGCAAGTGAATGCAGAGCTTCGCGCCCTACAATGCCCAGCACCTCACGCACGGTAGCACTAGTAACCTTTTTCGCCATTACACCGCATTGATCTAACAAGCTCAGCGCATCACGCATACCGCCTTCAGATTGAATAGCTATCAGGCGCAGTGCATCTGCATCTGCCTCAATGCCGCTTCCCTCAGCCACGAACGCCAAATGCTCTACAATCTCATCCACCGTTACACGGCGAAAATCAAAACGTTGGCAGCGTGAATGTATCGTTGCAGGAATCTTTTGCGGATCTGTAGTCGCTAAAATAAAAATAACGTGTGCAGGCGGTTCTTCCAGCGTTTTTAAAAGCGCGTTGAACGCACCGCTCGAAAGCATATGCACTTCGTCGATAATATACACCTTGTAGCGACCATCAACAGGCGCAAAATTCAGCTGCTCACGCAGTTCGCGGATATCATCAACGCCAGTGTTGGAAGCAGCATCAATTTCTATAACATCCATAGAAGTTCCCGCAGTAATGCGCTCACAATTATGGCAGTGACCACAAGGTGTAGCTGTAGGCCCCTGCTCACAGTTCAATGCCTTAGCTAAAATGCGCGCCGTACTTGTCTTACCTGTGCCACGCGGGCCGCTGAACAAATAAGCGTGAGCAATTTTACCACTCGCAAGTGCATTCTTTAAAGCTGTCTTAACCGCCTGCTGGCCCACCAGAGCATCAAAATCCTGTGGACGCCATTGACGGTAAAGTGCCATATAAGCCATTGCTGCTTCCTCCTTCATAGATGCTGATTTTTTGCATACATAGATATTATACTCAAAATCACGCCAGTAAGCAACAAAAAAGCCGTCGCATTCGCGACGGCTTCACGTTATTTCCCTGTAGGACCGCAAAGGCGGGCTTCCCCGCGGCACATGAAAGTATCCGCTTAAGGCTGCTTCCTTCCGGACCTGACCTGGTTCACAGGCTCCCATTGCGCAGGACCCAACTCTACGATCCTACAGAGAAATAAAACTAACAGTTTTATAAAAAAAGCCGCTCGTGCGGCGATTCTTTAAGTGGCGGAGAGAGAGGGATTCGAACCCTCGGTACGGTTTCCCGTACACACGCTTTCCAGGCGTGCACCTTCAACCACTCGGTCATCTCTCCAAGGTTGAAAACTTAACTATTTTCAATTTAGCCAGCACAATAAGTACCCACAGTCAAACGTAACTGCAAGTAATATTATACTGGCTAATTTCAAGAATGTCAAGCATTATTTGTAAAAAATTTAACGAAAAATGTTGTCATCATCATTATCTTCTGCCGGTAATAACATCACTGCGCAGTCAGAATTTAAAACAACATTCTCTGCCGTACTGCCAAGCTCATCGCCACTAGTCATATCCGCACCTGTTTTCGCCATCATAATCAGGCTCACCTTGTCACGCTCACAGATAGCAGCAATTTTTTTGGAAGCAACACCGTGGGCAATGCGATAATCAGCCTCAATGCCAAAAATCTTCATCTCGTCCACCAGTTCCTGTAAAAAGAGCATAGCACTGCCATATTTTTCCTTATAATCATGCTTGTTGCGGCTGTGTTCAATCACATGCACAAAAATTACCCTGCCCATTTCTTCACGCAGGCTGCGGATAACATTGAGTGCCTCCAGCGATTTACGCGAAAAATCCGTTGGCACCAGTACTGTCGCCAGCAGGTTTTCCTGCTCCTCATCCTCATCATTTTTCGTTACCAGAAGAGGAATGGCCGTTGCCCGTGCCAGTTCAAAAGTTGTACTGCCCATCAGCGCCCGTTTCAAAAAACCTTTACGGTGCGAAGCAACCAGCATCAAATCAGCATCGCTCTCCTCCGCCAACTGCGTCAAAGCTTCACAGGGCTCGCCTGTAGGTGTACTTATCGAAATTTCTTCATAGCCTGCCTGTTCAATATCATTTTTATACCCGTCTAAGCGGCTGCGCACCTTTTTATAGCTGCTACCGTCAGGGTCGGCGTCATCGTCATCATCAAAAACGTGCGCCAGAACCACTTCCGTTTCCGTATCGGGGCATAGGCAAAACAGACACTCGGTCAATTTATCGGCCTGTGGGGACAAATCAGTGGCCAACAGGACCTTGGTGAATGTACTCATCTAATTGCTCCTTCAAAAAAGATATATAATAGATATATTTCGCCGTACTTGCTAAAAATCCTGCCAACTATTTAATAATCCTGTAAAAGTCGCAGGCAATAAAAAAAGGCCTAGTTTAAGGCCTTTACTTCCCGCACGCAGCAGGCAATTATTCTTGAGCTTTTTTGAGCAATTTTGCCATTTCCATCATATCATCCAACGACAACTTCGTCCCACCAAATAAGTCGTTTTTAGGATGCTCAATATCCTCAAAAAATGTACTCATAGGACACTCAAGCGCTTCATGCAATTTAAGCAGATTAGCAACGGTCAGACCTGCACGCCCATTTTCCATATTACTTAAATGCGTCTGCGTTAAGCCAATCTTTTTCGCCAAATCAGTTTGAGACATTCTTCTGGTGATACGCACCATCTTTATTCTGGTTCCAATAAGACGATTATAATCTTCCACCATAATCTACAACCCCTTTTTATTAAGATAATATATCCTACTACCAAAATATCCGTTAATATCACTCTCAAAATTATATCATGTTAATTCACTGCAAGCAATAGTTTTTCCAAATATACTTAACTTATTGAACTAGTCGTCTATTAGTTTATCTTGTTCTATATAGTTTAAAACTGCAAGTATATGTACAATCCGTTGCTGTAAATGTATAAATATTGGATTTTGCTATCTTAAATATATAAAAAATGGTGTATCCACTAAGAAATAAGTGAATACACCATAACATAGTACGTTAAATTATAAAATTATGCTCTAATCAGCTTGCCAGGATTAAGAATATTATTGGGATCCATAGCGCGCTTAATAGTCTGCATGATAGACATTTCTACAGGGTCGCAATAAGCTGCCAAAGCATCAATCTTTTTAGCACCAATGCCATGCTCACCGGACAGACGACCGCCAAGGCTGTAAACATAAGCGTAGCAGATTTTGTGGAACTCTGCAAGCTGTTTTTCCCATTCTTCGTCGCTCATATCCATCTTCAGGCAGTTAAAATGCAAGTTGCCATCGCCAGCGTGAGCCAGGCACATGCATTCAAAATCAAACTGCTTAGAAACTTCCATCAGATGGTTCAGGCAGACAGCAATTTTATCAATAGGTACAACGAGGTCATCAGAAGTAGAAACCTTGCTCAAAGCCTTAGAGCCTTCCAGGCAGCTACGACGTACTTTCCACACGCGCTCGTCAGCTTCTACAACGTCCGTTGCGCCACAGGCAGTGCAGATTTCATCCAACTGTTCCATCTTCACATCCAGTTCATCTTCGTTGAAGGTTTCCACAGTTACGATAACATAGCTGCCATCTTCATAATGCGGCAGACGCAGTTCAGCATAATCGCTGGCAGCACGTACAAAGCCATTATCCATAAATTCTACGCTTGTCGGATTCAGACCTGCTTTAATAAGTGCAGGTACAAGGTCAACAGCCTTTTGTACTTCGGTAAAGATAGCGAGGATATCCAGGCGGTACGGAGCAAGCGGCAAAAGTTTCAACGTTGCTTTCGTGATAATGCCTAAAGTACCTTCGCTGCCCATAACGAGTTGATCAAGGCAATAACCGGTGCTGCATTTTTTCAGGCGGTTGCCCAGCTCTACAATTTCGCCAGTCGGCGTAACAACTTCAATAGAATAAACCTGATGGCGGGTAGTGCCATAACGCACAGCCTTGTTACCACCAGCATTGGTAGCAATGTTGCCGCCAATCATGCAGCTATCAGCACTGCAGGGGTCACCAGCGTAGAGCAGGCCTACTTCGTTAGCTTTCGCCTGAATTTCAGAAGTCAGCGCACCAGCTTCTACTTCCATATACATAGCGTCAGCATCAAGTTTAATAATTTTATTCATGCGCTCCATCAAAAGCACAATACCACCAAAAACAGGAATAGCACCACAGGATACGCTTGTACCGGCACTACGCGGAGTTACAGGCACCAGATATTTGTTAGCGAGTTTAATAATAGCAGCAACTTCTTCCGTACTGCCAGGTGCTACTACTACCTCAGGCAGATGATGGTAGTGCGGATCCGGTTCTTCGTCAGTTTTGTAACGCTCTAAAGTTTCAGCATCGTTTTTCACGTGCTCTGCGCCAACTACCTTGCGCAGTTTCTCCAAAAGCTCTTCGGTTACGGGATTATAGGTTGTCATTTAACATCTCTCCTTTTCAAAGGCTGTCGATAAGGCACCATCTGCATCAGAATGGCTCCTAGGAGTATTATTTATACACCGTCGTCGCCATTCTTTGCATCTGATACCTTCTCACCAGCCTACATAGTATTTTCTTTTTATAAATTAAATACTTTGCCTGGGTTAAGAATATTATTCGGATCCCAAGCTTTCTTAATTTTTCTCATTAAATCCAATTCGCCGCTCGGCGTAAAACGCTCTAAGAAATGTGCTTTCTTGCTGCCAATGCCATGCTCACCGGAAAGCCTGCCGCCGTGCGCATAAGCGTAGGTATATACTTCTTCCGTAAAGCGACTAAGATTGCTTTCCCACTCTTCGTCGGACAAATCCATTTTACACAACACAATATGCAGGTTGCCATCGCCAATGTGCGCGTTAATGCGTAGCGGGAAGGGATATTTCGCCACGGTCTTGATGATGTACTCAATCATGTCGCTCATTTCGTCGACAGGAACAACAACATCGTCCGTCGTGCAGACTTTGCTGATGAGGCTCACGGATTCCAGGCAGTTGCGGCGCATCGCCCAGATACGTTCATCTGCCTCCAGCACATCCACTGCGCCAGCAGCTTCGCAGATACCTGCCGCCTGCTCCATCTTCATATCAAGTTCATCTTCATTGAAGGTTTCAATGGTGATGATAACGTAAATGCCATCTTCAATATGCGGCGCACCTGGAAATTCCAAATACTGTGAAGTTGTACGCACATTGGGGTTATCCATGTATTCAATGCTCGTAGGATCAATGCCTGCTTGGATAAGCTTGGGCACTACGCCAATCGCCGCCATCGGATCATGGAAAATTGCCAGCATATCAATTTTATACGGCGGCAGGGGCTGCAATTTCAGCGTCACCTGCGTGATAATACCCAATGTGCCCTCGCTGCCAATCACGAGCTGCTCCATGCAGTAACCGGTGCTGCATTTTTTAAGCGGTGAACCAAGATCAACAATGTCACCATAAGGCGTAACAATCTGCACAGCGTAAACTTGGTTACGCGTCACGCCGTAGCGCACAGCTTTGATACCGCCAGCGTTTGTCGCGAGGTTGCCACCAATCTGGCAGCTGTCGCTGCTCGAAGGGTCGCCTGCATAAAGCAGGTTTTCCGCTTTCGCCGCAGCCTGAATATCCAGCGTGCGCACGCCTGCCTGCGCCACCATGTAGAGACCTTCTTTGTTCAGCTCGATAATTTTGTTCAGGCGTTCCATCAAAAGCACTACGCCGCCCTTATCGGCAATCGCGCCATCAACAATGCCTGTACCGCCACCACGCACAGTGAGCGGAATAAGGTGCTTGTTGCACAGCTTCACTACGCCTGCAATTTCTTCAGCGTTTGCGGGAAGAACGACAACGTCAGGCAGATGAAAGCAGCGTTCATCTGCCTCTTCATCCGTTTTATAGCGGTCGAGTGTTTCCGCATCGGTTTTAACATATTTTTCGCCGAGAAGCGTTTGCAGCTCGTCGATAAATTCAGGAGTTACATAGTTATATGTACTCATTTTCTTCTCCCTTAAGCATTAAATACTTTGCCTGGATTGAGAATTAAATTGGGATCCCATGCTTTTTTAATGCGTCTCATGAGCTCCAATTCACCCGCAGGCGTGAACTCTTCCATATACGCCAGTTTCTTCGCACCAATGCCATGCTCGCCAGCTAAGCGGCCGCCCTGCGCATAAGCGTAAGCATAAACTTCTTCATGGAAATCATGCACGATTTTTTCCCAGGTTGCGTCGTCAAGATCACATTTGCAGAGCACGATGTGCAGGTTGCCATCGCCAATGTGCGCATTGATTTTTACCGGAATCGGGAACGGATACTTGCTGCCGATGTGCATAATTTCTTTAATGGTCGGTGCAATGCGATCGACAGGTACAACAACGTCATCAGTCAAGGATACCTTGCTCACAAGGCTGATGGATTCCTGGCAGTTGCGGCGCATTGCCCAGATGCGATCGTCTGCTTCCAAAACGTCAACTGCGCCAGCAGCTTCGCACAGTTCGTCCAGCTGTTCCATCTTCATATCCAGCTCGTCTTCGCTGAAAGTTTCTACCGTGATGATAACATAAATGCCGTCTTCATAATGCGGTGCGCCCTTAAATTCAATATAATCAGCGCAGGCACGCACATAAGAATTATCCATATATTCCATGCTCGTCGGATTGAGACCTGCCTGCATAATCTTCGGCACAACGTCGAGAGCCTTGAACGGATCGTCGAAAACGGCGAGCAAATCAAAGCGATACGGCGGCATCGGCTGCAGCTTCAGCGTAACTTTCGTGATAATGCCCAGCGTACCTTCGCTGCCCATTACGAGCTGCTCCATACAGTAACCGGTGCTGCATTTTTTCAAACGGCTGCCAACTTCTACGATTTCACCCGTCGGTGTAACCATCTCCAGGCTGTACACCTGATTACGCGTCACGCCATAGCGCACAGCTTTGCTGCCACCTGCGTTCGTAGCCAGGTTGCCGCCAATCAGGCAGCTTTCTGCGCTGCAAGGATCGCCTGCGTATAAAAAGCCTGCGTCATTCGCCATTTTCTGAATGTCGACAGTACGCACGCCTGCTTCAGCGATAACGTACATCGCTTCCGTGTTCATTTCAATAATTTTATTTAAGCGTTCCATCAGAAGGATGATACCACCACACACAGCAATTGCGCCGTCAGCAAGGCTAGTGCCACCGCTGCGCACGGTCAGCGGTACATTATATTTGTTGCACAGCTTTACAACTTGCGCAATTTCTTCGGCGTTGGCAGGACGCACTACTGCCTCCGGCACACGGAAGCGGCGCGGGTCGTACTCCTCATCAGTTTTATATTGATCCAACTTGTCAGGATCGGTAAATACATTCGCGTCGCCTATTGCGGCACGCAGCTCTGCCAGAAAAGGCTCGCTTACGGAATTATATTCCTTCATGTGTATTCCCTCATTTCTAATATCATTGTAGAGACACTCATCGCTATCTGCGTGAATGAGACTTATCTAATTTAATATTATAGTACAAGCAGAGAACGTCTGCAACTTATGGGCGATAAAAAGAGCCACCACACAAAAATGCAGCAGCTCTTGCAATGTTCAATATGCAATTAGAAATTACGTTGGTAGGAAACGCTAACAACCTTGCAGTAGTTGTCGCGAGTACGCGCTTCGCTATACGCATCAGTTCCACCTTCAGCCAAAGTATGACCCTTGAAGTTAAGCCCACCGATATCCATATAACCTAAAGCAAAAGCAACAGTCTGCTTTTTGTCATTGTAACGCGCACCAATGGAATAAGTACGACGATTACCTGTCGGCACCATAAAGTCACCACCATCGTAAGGAATAGAAGACTCATCATAAGCATAACCAGCCATAACAGTATATTTATCACTGAGTTTATGCTCTACACCGATAGCATAACGCCAACCATCTTTCCAATTTTTATCGGAATCTGCTCCGAATTTACCAAGCACAGGTTGATCAAAGCTTATATTCAAAGCATCATATGTATGCCAATTGGTACGTGTTGCATTTAATTCCACGCGAGTTTTATTATCAAATTTATGATTATATCCAAGTGCCCAGCTATCCGGAAGAGTTACACAACCATATGCATTGCCATAAACATCACCACCAGTAGAACTTAACTTGCCATAGCCTTTTAAATCTGCTTCTAATGAATGGGTAATTTTGCTACGATAAACTACGCCAACTTCATTTTTATCATCGAAAGCATAATTAGCAGCAGCATTCCAGCCAAGTGCATAGCTTTCACCTTCAATTTGCGTAGTACCAACAGTTGTAACACCAGTCTTAGATACACCAAGAGCTGCATAAGGTAAATTAATATTCTTTTGTAACTCCAAACCAACATAGTTTATTTCAGCACCAACTGCCGCACTCCATTTGTTATCGAATTTATGCGCATAGGTCGGCGTTACACTTACGCCAACAAGTTTAGAGAAAAAAGCATTACTAGACGCTGCATTACTTCCGCGCTCAAATTCCGAAACCATAGAGAAACGAGGAAATGCTGCCATACCAAACCAATCTTTATCGTTCATCTGCTTTACATAGTAGCTGCCTACTGCCCAACCAGCATGAATTTTATTTTTCCCATATTCAGTGCCACCGTCAGCAACAACATCTGCTTCATATTTGCCGTGCGGGCTAAGATAAGTGTAAGCACTCTTCATTGCTTCACCTTTCACCTTCGTGATAGAAGCAGGGTTATAAGCCACGTTGCCTGCATCGCCTTCTGCAAACATACGCGCACCGCCCATAGCTACGCCTTCAGCTGTCCATTCGTTAATAGCAAAGCCTTCTGCGCCTACAACCTGCGGCAAAAGCAGCGCAGCCGCAGCACTCAAAGCCAAGAAATATTTTTTCATTTAAGTACATCCCTTCTCACAAATTTTATTACCTACTACTAATTGTAACAGTTTTGCGCAATGGGCGTACAAAATCTTTTAATCGCTTGTTTTAATTACTTAATTAAACTCTCGAATGAGCCTTTATCTTCTTGCTCTTCACCTGCTGCTTTAGCTGCTTCACGTTTGGCATAATTACGCTCTTGTAGTTGTCTTACTTCTTCCAAAGTCATCACATTATCTTTCTCCCACGGCTGATACTGAATCTCCGTGCAATGATGATAAGCAGCGTAACGCTCTTTTGCATCTGCTATCGCACCAGCTTCGGCGAGTGCCTGTTTTGCAGCTTCGTTCACAGGGAACGACTGATAAGCTTCTGCCAACAGCAACGCTGCCTTGTTATAGTCTTCCTGCGCCGCCATGCTTTCGGCGATGAATTTCAGCGCGTGGAAGCGGTAGGCGTTCACGTCCTCGTTTGCCTTCTCGCTTTCAAGCATAGCTTTCGCTTCAGCAATAGCCTTTTCCTCTTCGCCACAGTCGCGCATAATCTCCAGACGACGCGCCCAGATTGCGCCACGGTCAGCAGTGCGGAAAACGTGCGCATATTCGCGGCAGAGCTTGTACGCTTCGTTTAGGTAAAACAGCGGCGCATCGCCCGTTCCCGTAAGCTGCCACACAATCTGCGCAATGTCACGCAGGCAGAGAACCTTGTGTTCTGCTTCGCTCAAACCAAACTCCGGCGCATCGTTCATGTCAGGCTCAACGTCTTTAACAGTCGCCAAAACTGCCATCGCACCTTCTACGTCTTTTAAAATCATCAGCATCCTGCCCACGTTGCTGCGACATTTCCAATCATCGTAATCGTTAATCAAATTCAAAGGAATAGGATAATCGCAGCTTGCTACCGTATGCACATATTCCTGCCATTCTTGTTTTTCCATGCTAAAACCTCCATTTTATAGATAAAATCCAGCACTAACGTGCCAATGCAATTTTTATACGACATAACGCAAATATAGTTTTCTTTTCATCACTATATATTGTATACTTTTCTGCAACTATTGCCAAGTAAAACAAAAAAGAGTAAGATAAATAAAGCAAGGCTTGCAGACGCATAACAGTGAAGGGAAGCGTAGCAAGCCTGATTTTTTTATTTAGGAGGGCTTTTATGCAAGCGTTATTTGATGCAGTGAATGCAATCTGCGGTAAAATCCAGATTGTATCTAACTGGTTTTGGGATTTTCCCTGCAACCTTGATTGGTACGGTTCTATCCCCGTACTAGGCAATTTTAGTTTAGCAATTATCCTGCTGGTAGGTACTGGTATTTATTTTACTTTCAGGCTGCACTTTGTGCAGGTACACAATTTTCTTTTCGGTATTAAAGTGCTTTTGCGCCGCAACCACGCAACTAACGGTATTACGTCGCTGACAGCGTTCTTGCTTTCTACCGCCATGCGCGTTGGCCCGGGCAACATTCTCGGCGTTACGGGTGCAATTTCCATCGGCGGCCCGGGGGCACTGTTCTGGATGTGGGTTTCCGCATTTTTCGGTATGGCAACATCTTTTGCCGAATCCACACTGTCGCAAATTTTCAAAGAAAAGCGTGATGATGAATATGTTGGCGGTATGCCCTTTTACGCGCGTAAATTATTGAATGATTCCGCGGCAGCAGGCGTAGCCCTCAGCGTGCTCTACATTGTGTACGCGCTGCTGTGCTTCCCTGCACAGGGTTTTAACACCATCTCCGCTGTTGGTGCTATTGCCAGCAAGCTTTCCGGTGTAAATATTCCGACGAACTCCGCCCTGTACTGGATTTCTTTCGCTATACTTATCGTGATGACGGCAGTTATCAGCTTTGGCGGCATCAAAAAAGTTACGAAGGTAACAGATAAAATTGTTCCCGTCATGGCCGTTATTTACGTGCTCACCGTGCTGGCGTTAATCGTCTGCAACTTAGACCGTATTCCGCTGTTCTTCACCTCTGTTTTTGGGCAGGCCTTCCAGCCTGATGCTATCTTTGGCGGTGCGTTTGGCTTAGCACTCAGCCAAGGCATTAAACGCGGCTTAATGTCTAACGAAGCCGGTCAAGGTACTATTACCATGCCTGCTGCAGCAGCAGAAGTTTCCCATCCTTGCGAGCAAGGCTGCGTACAGGCTCTCGGCGTTTTCCTCGATACTATCGTCATCTGCACGCTGACAGGTTTTGTTGTTATCATGGGCAGCATGTGGCTCACGCCTGATGCGCAAGCCTGGTTTGATTTAGGCAAGCTGGATAAATTCCTTGCTTCCTGCGGTGCGCTGACAGGCGGCAGCGATACCATGTATAGCATTGTAACGCTGCTCGTAAGCGTTTGCTTCGGTCTGTTCGCCTTCACCTGCCTTTTGGGATTTATGTCCTTCACAGAAATGTGTGCGAACCGTATTTCCAGCAAAGCATCTTTTATCAATTCCATCCGCGTATTGTGCCTCATCGTTATTTCCTTCGGTGTTATCACCAACATCGCCGGTATGGATTTAGGTGCGCTGTGGGATTTGAGTGACTTTGCCAACATCCTCATGGTATATTGCAACTTACCGTTGCAATACATTGGTTTTAAATACGTACTGCGTGCCTGGAAGCATTTTGAAAAGAACGATGGCACTCCGTTCACCAGTGATATTGCGGGGATGAAGCTGCCTGTTTGGGATGCTTTAGCTAAAGAACATCATAACGAATATCATCACTAAAAAGGATAAAATTTTAGCGTGACTGCTTACAAAAAAACAGTCACGCTCTTTTTATACCTTATTCACCTTTAACCAAACGCAAAAATTCAGCTTCATCAATCACCGTTACGCCTAATTGCTGCGCCTTGTCCAGCTTACTGCCAGCCTCTGCCCCGGCAATGACGTAATCCGTTTTTTTGCTCACGCTCCCGCTTACTTTTGCGCCAACATCCTGCGCCATCGTTTTGGCTTCAGCACGCCCCAAGGTCGGCAGCGTACCCGTGAACACCAAAGTTTTGCCAAAGAAGGGATTATCTTCATTACTTGCAGGCGCAGTGAAAGTCATGGTCAGTCCTGCTGCTTGCAAACGCTCCAGCAAATCAATGTTGCTCGGTACATTCAGCCACGTTACTACGCTTTCAGCAATCTTCGCTCCGATATCGCGAATCGCAGCAAGTTCATCTGCTTCTACCGTCAGCAGTTTTTCCATACTACCGAACTCTGTCGCTAAAATACGTGCCACCTTTGCCCCCACATGGCGGATGCCTAAAGCAAAGAGCAGCTTATCCAATTCATTTTGCTTGCTGGCCTCAATTGCTGCCAAAAGATTATCCGCAGATTTTTCGCCCATGCGCTCCAATTTGAGTAAATCTTCTTTATGCAAACTGTATAAATCCGCAGCATCACGCACAAGGCCAGCGTCAATGAGTGCGTTAATAACGGAAGGACCGCAGCCTTCAATATTCATCGCATCACGGCTGGCAAAGTGGATCAGCCCTTCGCGTCCCAGTGCCGGGCAGTGCGGATTCGTACAGCGAATAGCTGCTTCTGCACCCTCACGCTCCACGCTCCAACCACATTCCGGGCAGGTTGTAGGAATTTCTACGTCCTTTTCCTCGCCTGTGCGTTTATCTAAAACAACGCGCAGCACTTCCGGAATAATTTCCCCAGCTTTGTTGATGATCACTTTATCGCCAATGCGGATATCTTTCGCGCGGATAAAATCTTCGTTGTGCAGCGTAGCACGGCTGATAACGCTGCCGCTGAGCTTTACTGGCGTGAGCACCGCT
This sequence comes from Duodenibacillus sp., assembly GCA_963654835.1. Taxonomy (GTDB): domain Bacteria; phylum Bacillota; class Negativicutes; order Acidaminococcales; family Acidaminococcaceae; genus Phascolarctobacterium_A. Next base: position 28,124 of record CAVKDE010000001.1, read on the forward strand.
GTCGGTGTGAGCACGCCTGTCCTACCCACACGCCAATCAATATCTTCAAGCGTTGTTTCCGCCTGCTCCGGCGGATATTTATAGGCAGTTGCCCAGCGCGGATCTTTGCCTGTGGCACCTAAAATATTTTGCTGGTAAACATCGTTGACCTTGATAACCGCACCATCAGTATCATAGCTTAAACCTTGGCGCGTTTCATTAAAATCAGCAATATATTTAATGGCGTCGTCAATATTTTTGACAACCTTATAGTTTTCACTCACCTTAAAGCCATAACGCGTAAGCGCAGCCAGCGAATCGCTGTGCCTAGAGCGTGCGCCTTCGCCCACAATGTAATAGGCGAAAAAGCTCAGGCTGCGGCTGGCCGTAACTTGCGGGTCAAGCTGACGCAGGCTGCCTGCGGCAGCATTACGCGGGTTGGCGAACTCGCTCTCGCCACGCTCTGCACGCTGCTCGTTAAGCTGCATAAACGCATGACGCGGCATATAAACTTCGCCGCGCACATCCAAAAGTTCTGGAAGGGCTTCGCCCTCAGGCACTTTGAGCACTAAAGGAATGCTGCGAATTGTACGCACGTTAGCAGTAACATTTTCGCCAACCACGCCATCACCACGGGTAGCAGCACGCACCAGCTTGCCATTTTCATAAATTAAGCTGCACGCAAGGCCATCAATCTTCGGCTCCATCACGTATTCCACCTTGCTCCCTGCTGGCAGGCCGCTTTTCACGCGCTCATCAAAAGCACACAGCTCTTCCGCTGAAAACACGTTGCCTAAACTCAGCATCGGCTCCAAGTGACGCACCTCGCTAAACTGTGCGCTCGCCCTGCCGCCCACGCGCTGCGTTGGCGAATCAGCCGGCACGCTTTCAGGATAAGCCGCCTCAATTTCACGCAGGCGCACCAGCATACGGTCATATTCCGCATCCGTAATCTCCGGCGCATCCATTACATAATACAAATATTCATTATGGCGGATTTCCTTACGTAGACGCTCTGCCTCCGCCAAATCGTTTTCTTTTTGGTCTGCAAATAAATCTAGTTCTGCCATAATTTCTCCTATTACAACTTCTCAAGCACGGCGTATTTCGTCAGCAGGCTGCGAATTCCACCACCGGCAAAAGCAATATTAACCTCCTGCCCGTCCGCAGAATTTTTCACGCTCACAACCGTACCCACGCCCCACTTTTTGTGCTTAACCTTATCCCCGGCGCGGAACGTGTTGCCAGCAGCTGCACTGCTCTCCTTCGGCATAAAGCTGGCCTGCGGCTGTAAGAACCAATTCGTCGCATTGCGCTTAACCTGCGGCTTAGGTGCTTCCTCGCGCAAAACCACACGACGCTGCTGCGGCCGCTGATACTCATGAATTAAATTACGCGGCAGCTCCTGCAAAAAGCGGGAAGGCGGATAGCTGATGGTGCGGCCATAAATCATACGCATCTTCGCATTGCTGAGGAACAAATGCTTCTCCGCACGCGTAATGCCCACGTAGCACAAACGGCGCTCCTCCTCAATCTCATGCTCATCCAAAAGTGTACGCGCGTGAGGAAAAATTCCTTCCTCCATACCTACGAGGAAAACCGTCGGGAACTCCAACCCTTTCGCCGAATGCAGCGTCATCAGCGTCACGCTGTCTTCACCCAGCGCAGCATCATCAATATCAGCAACAAGGGCAACTTCGCTCAAAAAATTCTCCAGCGTAGCTTCCTCGCCGTTGCGCTCAGCCTTATCCATAAAATCTTCCGCAACACTCAAAAACTCTTTAAGGTTATCAATGCGGCTCTGATCCTGAGCGTTATGGCTTTCCTCTAATTCATTCATGTAACCTGTTTTTTCCATAACGTCTTCAATCAACTGCTTTACAGGCACTTCCTGCGCCTCACCCATCAGCTCAAACAGCACCTCGCTCAGCTCGTCCAGCTTGCCTACAAAACGGCTGCTCAAACCCTGTACGCCTGCTGAATTAGAAACCACGTCGAACAAGCTCTGATTCGTAGCAGCAGCGTAAGCTTCAAGGCGCGCCAATGTAGCATCGCCAATGCCACGACGCGGCACATTGATAATACGCAAAAGGCTCAAGCTGTCATGCGGGTTAAAAATCAGACGCATATAAGCTAAAATATCTTTAATTTCCTTGCGCTCGTAGAACTTCATGCCGCCTACCATGGTGTAGGAAATGCCGCTGCGCATTAAAACTTCCTCGAAGACACGTGACTGCGTATTCGTGCGGTACAGCACCGCCATATCACCCAGACGTGCGCCTTCCTTCTCGCGCAGTTCCTGCATTCTTTCTACCACAAAACGTGCTTCATCACGTTCATCCACAGCGTGGTAATACACAATCTCGCTGCCTGTAGCATTATCCGTCCACAAATTTTTGGGTTTGCGGCCTACATTATTTTCAATCACCGCATTGGCCGCATCCAAAATAACCTGCGTACTGCGATAATTTTGCTCCAATTTTACCAGCTTGGCATCAGGATAATCCTTCTCAAAATCTAAAATGTTCTGGATATCCGCACCGCGCCAGCCATAAATGCTCTGATCCGCATCACCAACCACGCAGATATTGCGATGCTTGCCCGCCAAAAGTTTTGTTAAAAGATACTGCGCGTGGTTCGTATCCTGATATTCGTCTACCATGAGATAATCAAACTTGCTCTGATATTTATCACGCACTTCGGCGTTAGTTTGCAGCAATTTTAAAGTAAGCAAAAGCAAATCATCAAAATCTACAGCATTATTCGTTTGCAGCTTCTGCTGATAAGCAAAATAAACCTTTGCCACCTGCTGGGCGTGGAAATCGCCTGCTGCCTGCGCATAATCTACAGGTGACTGCAAAGCGTTCTTAGCATTACTGATGGCACCACAGATAGCCGCAGGCTGGAAGCGTTTTTCATCCAGATTCATCTCTTTAAGCACCTGCTTGACGAGATTTTTGCTGTCTGCGGAATCGTAAATAGCAAAATTGCTGCCATAAGTGCCTAAAGCTTCAATTTCACGTCGCAGCACGCGCGCACAAAAAGCGTGAAAAGTAAAGAGCCATACATCCTTCGCCTGCGCGCCAGCCATTTTATCAACGCGCTCACGCATCTCCGCGGCGGCTTTATTCGTAAAAGTTATCGCCAAAATGCGGTAGGGACGCACACCTTGGTTTAAAAGATGCGCAATACGGCAGGTCAAAACCTTCGTCTTGCCGCTGCCTGCACCTGCTAAAATCAACATCGGTCCGTTTATCGTCTGCACCGCTTCTATCTGCTTATCATTTAAACCTTGCATCGTATCTGTCATAAAATCTAATCCTCCATAATCTTCCATGCACCTGCATGTTACGTAAGAAAAAACTCATTCACGTTTAATATTATACCACAAAGGACGTAACAAGCGCACGTAGAAGATTTTGCCTAGCAACGCACTAGGTGAATATTGTGATGCAGATTTTTTTGTGCTAAAATTAACATAATGCACTTAGCATTAAAGAAAATCACGCACAAATATCGGACAGTGGAGAATGTGCCAGAGGCGAAGAGCAAAGTGCGACGGCGTACTACAAGTACGTCGAGTGCTTTGCTCTGAAGCATATGGTGCATTATCTGCTGTCACGGAGGAAAACTTATGAAGAAAGATACATTCGTTCCCGCAAAAGATTTAAGCAAACTCTGGCGGGCCATCATAGAATTTGACATGATACAACCTGGCGACAAAATTCTTGTCGGTTTAAGCGGCGGCAAAGACAGTATGCTCTTGACCGCCATGCTCGCAGAAATCAAAAAATATTCGCCCATCCCCTTTGAGCTGGCATGCTATACTGTCAACGGCATGTTCGCGCCTGATTTTCCTAAAGCGGAACTGGAAGCATTCTGCGCACGCTTCGGCCTTACGCATTACAGTGATGAAGTGGATGTAATGGCAGCACACACTAAAAAGGGCGGCAGCCCCTGCTTTACGTGCGCGTACTTTCGCCGTGCGGCGACCAACCGCCGCGCTAAAGAGCTTGGCTTTAACAAAGTAGCACTCGCCCACCATAACGATGATGCAGTAGAAACCTTCTTTATGAACCTCGTCACGAGCGGACAGCTGCGCACCTTTTTGCCTGTTACAAAGCTGTCGCGCAGCGGCATCACCGTTTTGCGCCCGCTTTTATATTATCGCGAGCAGGAAATACGCGAGCTTGTTGCCAAACTTGGTCTGCATCCTATCAAAAATCCCTGCCCTTATGATGGTCACACCATGAGGCAGGATATCAAAGAACACATTGCCAAGCTCGATACCAAATATCCGGAAATTTATGACCACCTTGCCGCTGCCATGCGTGAAAGCGACAGACAGGAGCTGTGGCCAGCCAAACCGGGCAAAGAACTCTTAGGCAAGTTTCACGCCTTCTGGGGGCACAAAAATAAAAACGAGAAAGAAGATTAATTATGAAAACACGCTCCTATCTTTATATCATCCTCGGTGCTGCCTTTTGGGGCTTTATCGGCTTATTCGTAAAAAATTTAGCAGCGCAGGGTTTCACCGCCATGCAGATTGTCGCGCTGCGCGCCATCGCCTCAGCCATCTGCATCACCTTCGTTTTAGCAAAATACGGCTGGCAAAATTTGCATATAAAATGGCGCGACAGCTGGCTTTTTATCGGCACAGGTATTTTAAGCCTGGTGTTTTTCAATTACTGCTATTTTAACTGTATGCAATCCGCTTCGCTCGCTGTGGCCGCGCTGCTTCTTTACACTGCACCTATTTTCGTCATGCTGCTCTCGCTTATGCTTTTTGGCGAACGCTTCACGCTGCAAAAAGGCATTGCTCTACTCTTGACATTTACAGGCTGCGCTTTTGTTACAGGAGCATTTGCCAGCAAGCTTACGCTTTCTACCAGCGCGCTCATCTTTGGTCTAGGCAGCGGTTTAGGCTACGCGCTTTACAGCATCTTCGGCAAATATGCCGTGCATAAATATTCTTCGCTCACAATTACTGCCTACACCTTTTATTTTTCCGTGCTCGGCTCGCTGCCGCTCGCAGGTTTTAACAGCGAAGTGCTGGCGAAAATTAACACCAGCACTATTTTAAACAGCATCGCCCTCGGACTTATCTGCGCAGTAATTCCTTATCTGCTCTACACCAAAGGCTTAGAAAAAGTGGAAGCAGGGCAGGCATCTATCCTCGCGACAATTGAGCCTTTTGTAGCCGCTGCTATCGGCATTTTATATTTCGGTGAACCGCTCACGCTGAGCAAAGCGTGCGGCATGGCTTTAATTTTTCTTTCCATCATCATTCTAAACATTCCTAAAAAATAAATTTCATGAAAGCAGAAAGAGCAAGCGCACTTAGCTTGCTCTTTTTTATATCTAACTGTATAATGTTATTGTGAAATATTTTTACTAGGCTAAAATTTTTTCGACGTTTTGATGTTTACAAAAATCTTTGATGGGAACAGGTGGAAAATATGGATATAAAATTATTTGAAGAAGAAAAAATTTACTCCTCCAATATCTCCCTGCTCAGCGAAGCAGATTACAACGTCATCCGCACAGCTATCCGTAATAATCATGCTACAGGCTTTATCGCCGGCTATTATGACGAGCAATTGACCATCACTAATGTCAGCGAGTTTTTTCTGCATAATTTAACCTATACTTATGATAAATTTATGCAGATTACCGCAGGCTCATTAAAAAATTTGATTTGGGATGAAGAACACACTCTCACTGTAGAAAGCTTCAAACAGATCCAAGGCGAATATACAGCGCAAATTCTTGCGCGCAACAACAAACCTATGACAGTGCATCTTTTGAAGTTAGATAGTATAGATAAAACAGGCAAACCCATGTGGGTTATGTCCACCAATGTAGATTTGCGTCAGCAGCAGCTGCAGCTCACCAACCAGGAGCTTTCAGCGCAGAATGAAGCCATGACGCAGCTTATCCGCAGCGCGTTAAAACTTGTAGACCGCTATGCGCTGTGCGATTTAGAGCAGGATACATATACTTATTACAGCTGCCTGCCCGAAGATGATGCTTATCCTGCTTCCGGCAGTTACCATGATTTGGTAGCACGCGTCATAGAAAAATATAAAATCATCAACAAAAACATTTCCCTTGCGCAGGCACTTGACCCTGCCTGCATCCGCGAAAAGCTGACTACTCCTGATGATATGTATAAAATTGAATACTGCACCAAAAATGAAAAGCAGTTTAAAACTATCGCTATCACACCGCTCACATGGATAAACAACCATGTGGGAAAAATTATGCTGATTGCGCAGGATACAACGCAGGAAAAGCTCACAGAAATTGCTGCACGCAAAGCTTTAGAAGAGGCTTATATCGCTGCCAATAAAGCGAACGAGGCAAAAACAGCCTTTCTTTCCAATATGAGCCATGATATCCGCACGCCTATGAACGCCATTGTAGGCATGACGGCGATTGCCGGGGCAAATATTGATAACAAAGAAAAAGTGCTGGACTGCCTGGGTAAAATTACGCAATCCAGCCGCCATCTTTTAAGCCTTATTAACGAAGTGCTGGATATGTCGCGCATTGAAAGCGGTAAAATATCCCTTAACGAAGAAGAATTTAATCTCTCCGCATTGGCAGATAACCTCATCTCTATGGCGAATCCCAGCATTGAAATGCACGGTCATCAATTTGAAGTACATCTGCAAAAAATTACTCACGAAAATGTCTGTGGTGACAGCCTGCGCATCCAGCAGCTGTTAACAAATATTTTAAGCAACGCGATTAAATACACGCCTGACGGCGGCAAAATTTTCTTTTCCATCGCCGAACTGCCTATCACAGAAAAAGGCATGGGCTGCTATGAATTTGTCATTGAAGATAACGGCATCGGCATGAGCGAAGAATTCCAAAAAATCATGTTTGATCCCTTCACGCGTGCTGATGATTCCACCACTAATAAAGTATTTGGCACAGGTCTGGGCATGGCGATTGCCAAGAACATCGTCAATATGATGAACGGTACGATTAAAGTAGAAAGCGCACCCGGCTCAGGCAGTAAATTTACCATCACGCTCTTTTTGAAAGTACAGGCGGAGCCTGCTGCCGAAAGAATCAGCGAACTTAGCGGCCTGCCTGTGCTTGTTGTGGATGATGATGAAATTTGCTGTGAAAGCACTGTTAATATTCTGCACGAAATCGGCATGAGCGGCGAATTTGTCACCAGCGGCAAAGAAGCTGTGCAGCGTGCTATCGAGCATCACAAAAATAACGACGATTACTTTGCTATCATCGTTGATTGGCAAATGCCCGGCATGGACGGTTTGGAAACCACGAAAAAAATTCGCAAATACTTAGGCAACGATGTAACGATTATCGTACTCACCGCCTATGATTATACAGATATTGAGGAAGAAGCAAAGGAAGCAGGCGTAAATGAATTTATGTCCAAGCCTCTCTTCCGCTCCCGCCTTTGCACAACCCTCAAAAGCACGATAGAAGGCAAACCGAGCAAGGCCACAAGCTCGCTTTCGTCTATTACACAAGTTGATTACAAGGGCAAACACATCCTGCTTGTAGAGGATAACAAATTGAACCGCGAAATTGCTACGGAAATCATCAGCATGACGGGCGCAGAAGTTATCCCTGCTGTCAACGGTAAAGAAGCAGTAGAAAAATTTGCTGCTGCTCCCGCAGGTTTCTTTGACCTTGTCTTTATGGATATCCAGATGCCGATTATGAACGGTTACACAGCAACAGCTGCCATCCGCTCTTTAGACAGGAGCGATGCGAAAACTCTGCCTATCATTGCTATGACCGCCAACGCCTTTACAGAGGACGTGCTCATGGCCAAGAACGCAGGCATGAACGAACATATGGCTAAACCGCTGGATATTAACAAGCTCAATGAAACACTTAAACGATGGCTCTGATAGGATGAAGAAAAAATGAGTGACGCAACAGCAAAAGCTGCTACGGGCAGCCAGAAAAAAATTTTAGGACAAAACGACAAAGATTTAGCCTTTGTTGGCGAGAGCATGGAACTTTTGAAAAAAGTTACGCAATCGGCTTTCTGGTATATCATCTGCAACGAAGACGGCTCGATTAAAAACATTACCTATAGCCAGGAACTGCGTGAACTTTTAGGTTTTCAGGATACTACGGATTTTCCTGATGAGCTTTCCGCATGGAAAAATCGCCTGCACCCGAAAGATAAGGCCAAAGTGCTGCACAATCTTTACAGTGCGCTGGAAGATAAAACGGCGCAAACATTTTATAACATTGAATACCGCATGGCACTAGCAGATGGCACCTATCAATGGTTCCGCAGCCGCGCCGAAATCGCCAGAAACGAAAAAGGCATCCCCACCCGCATGGCAGGCATTTTTATGAACATTGATCAGGACGTGCGTGCCAAACAGCTGGCGCAGAGCAGTGAAGCTTTTCATCGTGCCTATACAGAAGCAAATTTATGCGAATACTATATTGACCTGCACGAGAATACTTTTACCTCCCTGAAGGTTAAAAACTCGCTGCTGGATATTTTTGAAACCAACTATACCTGGGATACTTTAGTGCAGGCCCTTGTAGAAAATTACGTTTATGAAGATGACAAAAAGGCTGTTGCAACTATCTATAACCGTAAATATATCGCTCAAAACCTCACTGCCAACAACGGTGAACTGAGCTTTGAAGGCCGTCTCCTGCTTAATGGTGAAGAACGCTGGGTACGCATTGTTATTATCCGCGATGAAGCAGTAGATACTTCGCGCTTTGCGCTCAGCTTTATCCGCGACATTACGGAAGCACGCAATATGGAACTGGAATCGCGCAAAGCACTCAAAGATGCCTTTGAAGTTGCCAACCGCGCCAACCAGGCTAAGACGAATTTTTTAACTAATATGAGCCACGATATCCGCACGCCCATGAATGCTATCGTCGGCATGACGGCAATTGCCGGAGCAAATATTGATAACAAAGCACGCGTCTTAGATTGCCTGGCCAAAATCACCCAATCCAGCCGTCATCTTTTAGGTCTCATCAACGAAGTTTTAGATATGTCACGCATTGAAAGCGGTAAAATATCCCTTGATGAAGAAGAATTTAATCTCTCTGATTTGGTGGATAGCATCATCGTTATCACTAAACATAGCATCGAAGCGCATTACCATAATTTAAGCGTACATCTTGGTAAAATTGAACATGAGGATGTGTGCGGTGACAGCCTGCGTATCCAACAGCTCATCACCAATATTTTAACTAATGCTGTTAAATACACGCCTGACGGTGGCAAAATTAATTTTTCTATTAACGAACTGCCCACGCAATCTAAAGGCTTTGGCTGCTACGAATTTATTATTGAAGATAACGGCATCGGCATGAGCGAAGAATTTCAGAAGGTGCTGTTTGAACCCTTCACACGTGCGGATGACAAGCGCACGACCAAAGTGCAGGGCACAGGCCTGGGCATGGCGATTGCCAAGAACATCGTCAATATGATGAATGGCACTATCAAAGTAGAAAGCAAGCTGGGGCAAGGCAGTAAATTTACGATCCGCATCTTCTTAAAATTGCAGGATAAAGCTTTTGCTAAAATTGAGGAACTCGTCGGCCTGCCTGTGCTTGTTGTGGATGATGATGAGCAGTGCTGCGAAAATACTGTAGCTATCTTAAATGATATCGGTATTGACGGTGAATACGTTACCAGCGGCCAAGCTGCTATAGATTTAACTTATCAGCGTTATGCAGAAGATAAAAATTACTTTGCCATCATCTTAGATTGGCAAATGCCCGGTATGGATGGCATTGAGACAGCACGCCGCATCCGTCAGCGTGTAGGCAAGGACGTAACTATTATCATCCTTTCTGCGTATGATTGCACTGAATTTGAGGCAGAGGCACGCAAAGCAGGAGTAGATGAATTTATCTCCAAACCGCTCTTCCGTTCCCGCCTGACAGCAACCTTGAAAAATATTTTGGAAGGACGCAACCTTAAAAAGCCTACGCTTGATTCGCTCAGCAATATCGCTAAATGTGATTACACAGGCAAACACGTCCTCATCGTGGAAGACAACGAGCTGAACGGAGAAATCGCCAAAGTCATCATTGAAATGACAGGTGCTGTTACGGATATTGCTATCAACGGTAAGCAGGCTGTTGATAAATTTATCATTGCCCCGGTCGGCTATTACGATTTAATTTTTATGGATATCCAAATGCCTGTCATGAATGGTTACGAAGCTACTGCTGCTATCCGTTCTCTGGATAAGAGCGACGCGCGCACAGTGCCTATCATTGCTATGACAGCCAACGCTTTTGCTGAAGATGTGCTGCTCGCCAAAAATGCCGGTATGAACGAGCATATGGCTAAACCACTGGATATGAATAAACTATATGACGTTTTAGCACGTTGGCTATAACGTCAGATGCAAAAACCGTGTAAGGAGTTTTCCCTACACGGTTTTTTGATGCTTTATTCTACCTGCTTAATATAATCCAAAGTTTTTTCCCATTCCATGCGCACACAAGCAAGCTGCGCTTTGACCTGCTGCGCCGTAAAATCTGGCGTGCGTAAAAGCTTCACCAGCGCGGCGAATTTTGCCATAAGCTCTAATAAGCCTAAATTAGCACACACGCCTTTCAGGTTATGTGCTTTACGCAAAGCCTCTGACCAATTTTCTTCCTGCACAAATTTTTCTAACAGCGTAAAATCCTGCGTTGTCAGCAGCTTGCGCAAAAAGCGCAGGTAGAGTGCTTCATCATCCATAAAGCGTTCTTCTAAACTTTCCGCAATATCAATTGCCAGATATTTTTTTAAATCAATTAACTGCACCTTTTTTGCTCCTTTATGCGCCTAACTTTTCAGGTATTCGCCCATCATTTTCGCCAGCAGCTTCATTTTTACAGGCTTCACCATGTAATCGTTCATACCTGCGGCCATAGCTTCTTCAATAGCTTCGCTCTCAGCATTGCCTGTAAGAGCCAAAATCGGCACGCTCGCAGCATCTGCCCTTGGCAGCGCGCGGATAGCACGGGCAGCTTCGCAGCCATCCAGCTCCGGCATCTGCATATCCATCAGCACCATGCTGATGCTGCCTTCGGCTGAGTTTTTGAACAACTCCACAGCAGTCCTGCCATCGCCAGCAGGAAGAACTTCTAAGCCGTTCATTGTTAAAAGCTCGCTGATAATTTCCATGTTGATATCATTATCTTCGGCCACAAGCACTTTGCAGCCTGCAAAATCTTTCAGCTTCGGCGCTTGCGCCTTTTGGGTTTGCTGCGCCTGTTTTACCACGTTAAAAGGCAGGGAAATAATTACGCACGTGCCTTCATCCACACGGCTGGAAATATGGATTTCACCTTCCATGCGCTCTACCAGGCTCTTGACGATTGTCATGCCCAAGCCTGTGCCTACTACCTTAGGCACACCAAAACGGCTGTCACGTTCAAAAGGCTTATAAATTTTTTCCAGAAATTTTTCGCTCATACCGCAGCCTGTATCCTTCACAATAAAGGTATAGCTGACGCGGTTACGCTCCTTGCCCATTTCCCTGCGCACCAGAAAGCTGATGTGCCCTTGAGCCTTAGTATATTTCAGCGCGTTAGAAATAATATTGTTCAGAATCTGCTGCAAGCCTTGCAGATCACCGCTCACCATCTCGCTTTCGTCCACGAGCAGCTGACGTTCAAAATATTTTTGTTCCAGCTCCGCCTGAGCGGCGAACATATCGGCCGTATCTTCTAAAACTTTGTGCATAGAAAAAGTTTCCTGCACATGTTCCACCTTGCCGTTATCAAGGCGTGCCATCTCCAAAATATCGTTAATCAAAGTCAAAAGCTGCTGCCCGGAGGATTTTATCTTGCGGATATAATCCTTCACCTGCACGCAATCATCCTTATGCAGCTCTGCCAGCTCCGCCATGCCGATAATACCGTTAAGCGGCGCACGCATATCATGGCTCATCGCGGAGAAGAACATGTTACGTGATTTCGCATTTTCGCGTGCTACACGCAGGGCATGTTCTGTTACCTGCATATGCTCCAGTTCTTTTTGCTTTTCTGCATCCACCTCACGGAAGAAGAAGATAGCTTCGTCTTCCTTTAAAAGCGCATCACGCACCAGGCGCACATTCACCCATTTATATTCTTTGCCAAAACGTTGGCGAAACTCGCCGCCAAAATCATAAATCTGCTTTTCTACCAATTTGCGGATATTCTCACGTGAGAAAGTCTCGGCAAATTCTTCTGCTGCTTCGGGCTCGATAGATTCAATAATCTGGGCAAGAAGGCCGTCATAAGTGCCGGCAGGGCTTGGCATGACGCCGAAGCGCGTACCTTTAAGCATATCATAACGCCCCGTCACAAAATTTACGCGGAACACTGCTAAGAAAGGCTTGCTCATTACACGCGTTACTTCTACAACATTTTCCACCTGCTTGTTTAAATTATGCTCACGCAAAGTAAGCAGGCCCACTAAAAGCAGGAAGAAAGCCAGCGTCAGCAAGAACCATTGCATCAGGTTCTGGTAATCGCCTAAAAGATAATCATAGGGAATCGTAACAATAGAAATCCAGCCTTTGTCTGACACTGTATAATACAGGCCGCGCTTATTGCCCTCGTAATCAGTAATGTAGGAGGTGTTATCATTGCCACCTCCGGCGCGGATTTCCTTAAAAATCTGGTCAACATAAGGCTGCTGCTCCTCCAGCGAAAGCTCACGATCATTGATAGCATACATAATGTTGCCATTCTGGTCGCACAAATAATAATAGCTGTGCAGTGGCAGCTGGTTATCTACGAGCAACGAATTCAAACGTTCCGGATACAGGTTCATCGCCAGTACGTCATCACCATCGCCAAGGCGCACCGCCATGGTCAGCACGCGATCATTATTTTTGCCATATTTATAAAGGTCAGAATAAACCACGCTGCCTTTATTTTTCATAGCAGCCTGATACCATTTCAGCTCCAGCGGATTTGTCTTTCCGTCACCTAAACGGCTGCCCAGCAAGCGGCCATTGATCACCGCGCTCATATCAAAACGAACAACCTCGGAGTTTGATTCCATATAATCAGTATAATAACGCAGAGCCTGTTCAAACTCTGCATCGCTAATCTCAGGCTTTAACTCTAAAAGACGTGTCATGTTCTGCGCCGCACTGCGCAATAACATTTCCTGCGCTTTAATACGTCCTGTTT
>CAVKDE010000002.1:0-27692 GCA_963654835.1 Duodenibacillus sp.
GGCAAGGTTGAATATATCTGGGGTGATATTGGCGGCTTGCTGCGTATGGCACGTATGGATTACGATATCAGCGGCCAGATGCAGGGTCAGCTGCAGTTTAGCTATGCAGGTCGTGGCAACGGTGTGAAGATTACCGCTAGTGCAGATGATGTAAAAATTCACGATTTGAACTATGCGCACATGAAATTTGACGGGCGTGTAGATAAAGGCGGTGTGCTGCATTTTGACGATGTTAAATTGCAGGAGCAGGACGGCGTAACGGATAAAGGCATCATCGCTGTTGGCGGTGAGGTGGATATGGTTCAGCGGCAGCTGGATATAGAGCTGGCAGCTGTGAAGGCTAATCCGGCGATTGTTACCGCAGTTATGAAAAATCCGCCGGAGATTAAAGGCGAAACAGATATGCTGGTGCAGCTTAAGGGCAGCTTTGATAATCCCGAAGGCACAGCTTCTTTAGAGATTGCTAACGGTTCGGTAGCAGGCGTTGTGATTGATGATTTGACAGCGATGCTTTCCCTAAAAGATTATCACATCAACCTGCAGCAGTTTAAAGCAACTAAGGATGCTTATTCTGTAACTGCTTCCGGTGATATTCCTACAGATTTGTTCCGCACGAAAGAGGAGCGTTACGATAAGAATGCGCAGATGAACATCGTTATGGATTTGGATAACGCACGCCTGGGCATTTTGCCGGCACTCACAAAAATGGTTGAGTGGGGTGTGGGCGATACCAAGGGCAAAATCCGTCTTGCAGGTACGCTGGAAGAACCGCTGCTTTTTGGCAGTGTAAAAATTGAAGGCGGCAGCGTGAAGGTGAAAGATCTGGATACGGTGCTGGATGATATCAATCTTGACGTAGTATTCAATGGCAACACAGTTAACCTGAAAAACCTTTCCACGAAGCTGGGCAAAGGCCTGCTTTCTGCCGAAGGCAGCTACGCACTGCATACAGGTGCAGATACAGCTTATAGCCTGCATGTGAAGGCAGATAAGGCGCAGCTTGCTTCGCAGATTTTTACAGGTACAATTAATGCTGATGTAACGCTCCTGCCGCAAAGATACCGTGATATGAGAAAGGCGCAGGGCAATACGCCTCCGCCGGTAGAATATCGCCCGCTTATCAAGGGCAATGTACGTCTTGACGATGTACTGTTAAATATCTCTACCATTCCGGAAATGGGCGAGGGCGAGAGCAATATCGGCTTTGATTTGCAGCTGGATTTAGGCCCGAAAATTCATATGCTTAACAGCATGCTGTATGATTTGTGGCTGAAAGGCGGCATTCATCTCAAGGGCAGCACGATTTTCCCGGAGATTGATGGTACGATTAAAGCTGATAAGGGCAGTATCACTTATCTGCGTACAGATTTTAAAATCAATAATGCCAGCCTCGTCTGGGTAGATCCGGGCAGCTTCCTGCCGAATATTAATCTTGACAGCACAGCACGTTTTAGCCGTTATCACATCTTCATGAAGATTAACGGCCCTGTGAGCGAGATGGATTTGCAGCTGGCGAGCGATCCGCCGCTGGAGAAAAATACTATCGTGCGTATGCTCACCTTGCAGCGTGATACGGCTGGCAGCAATGAGGTGACGAGTGAGGATATGACGAATCTCATGAGCGTTGGTTTGCAGATGACGGTGCTGGGCGACGTGGAAATGCTCGTCAAGCAAACGCTTGGCTTAGACCAGTTCCGCATCTATACAGGCAAAACTCGCTCGGGCATTGGCTTTGAAAGTTACCATGACCGTAATACAGAGTTGACGGCAGACGAGAAAAACCAGTATAATATTCTAGTAAGTAAATATCTTAATAATAACTTTATGCTAGGCTATACCACAAGCTTTGACGCGAATGATAAGAGCGTCTTTGGCCAATACGATATCAGTAAGCACATGAATATTACTTATTCGCGTACTTATGATCTGGCGAAAGATGTGAAGGATTGGTATGGCTTGGAATATAAGATTAGCTTTTAAACTGTAAAGGAGGTGAACAATATTGCTGCAAAGTTATCTGGAAGAATTGCGTAAAACGCCGCTCTTGGAGCAGGAAGAGGAGCGCGCCCTGTGGGCGCGCGCAGCTCAAGGCGATGAGGCGGCGCACCAACAGCTCATGAGTGCTTATCAGCCGCTTGTGTTTAAAATTGCAACGAGTTTCCGCCTGCCTGAGGCGGAAACGATGGAGCTGATCCAGGAAGGCATGGTAGGGCTTTTGGAAGCTGGCGAAAATTACGATTATACCCGCCAGGTAGCTTTCAGTTTGTTCGCCTCTTATCGTATTCGTGGCAGCATGGTAAATTATCTGCAGCGCAGCTCGGAAAAAGGGCTGCTGTATCTGGATAGCGAAATTACGCAGGGCTTTACGCTTAGCGATGCTTTGCCTTCCCCAGCTGCTTCGCCTACAGAGCTTGCGGAACGCAAGCTGCTGCAAGAAAAAGTGGCGCAGGCCATGGATCGCCTGCCGCAAAAAGAGCAGCAGGTGCTGCAGGGAATGTATTTAGAAGACAGGCCTGCACAGGCTGTAGCAGATGCTATTGATGTCAGCCTTGGCCATGTTTACCGCCTGCAAAAGCAGGGCGTGCGCCGCATCCGCGGGATGCTCTCGCGCTTTATCCACGATTTTAATAAAGTATAAGAAAATTTCTCTTAAAAAAGTTCTATGTTAAAAACCTGCGAAAAAACGTGAAAATAATCGCCAGCTTCACCAAATCGGCTGAAATCAACTAGGATTGCTAGTGAAAAAAGCATTTAAGCGGTGATTATAATAGACATAGTTGTTTCTATAATTACGTCAGAAAGGGGTCTTAGCATGGCGCAGCCAAGTCACACATTGTTTAGGCGCATCCGCTGCATTAAAAGCAGTCTGGAAAGTGCGGAACAGAGCTTTTTGGATAACAAAGACATACGTGGCGAGCTGGATTTAATGCTGGCTGAAGCGGAGCTGAAAAATCTGCGTCGGAAAAAAGATCGTCCCTGGAGCTGGAACCGCCACCTGTTAGCAGGTTGCGTGGCACTGCTTTTGGTATTGGCTGGCGTAGGCGGCTATTATATCGCCCGAGATCATTACAAAGCTAGGGCGATGGCAGCGCAGCCTAAGGTGGAGCAGCACGTAGCAGCACCAGCTGCCGCTAAAGAGCTTGCTCCTAGTGAACCTGCTAGCAAAACGCAGACTGTTGTTGTAGAAAAAACTATCAAAGAGGATGTACCGGCGAAGGCAGAGCCATCTGCTGTGAGCCGCGCTAATATATCTAAAGCCGATATGCACAAGCTTGTGCAGTCAGCACGAGTTGAATTGAGTAACTCTAATTAAGAGTATGAGGAGGAATTTCCATTGAAAAAGAGAACCTTATGGCAGCCTTTAACAGTAGGCCTGGCTGCAATGCTTTTGGCTGCGCCTGTTTATGGCGAAGAAGCAACAACACCTGCTGTGAGTGCTGATACCTCTGTAACGCAGACTGCTGAGCAACCTCAGAAAGAAAATAGATTGGCACCTTATTTGGGCAAAACTATTACGAAGCAGATTATTGAGGGCAACAAGGATGTGCCGGAAGCAGAAATTGCTGCTGCTTTAAAAACCAAGGCTGGTATGGAATTTACCGAAGCCGGTCTGACTGAGGATTTGAGTGCGATTTATGATTTGGGCTGGTTCTATGATCTGCATCCGGAATTTAAACTTGTTCCTGAAGGTGTGCAGGTAATTTACCATGTGCTGGAAAACCCTGTTTATAAAGAAACTAAGGTAGAAGGCAACACTGTTCTTGATAAGAAGAAAGTGGATGGCTTTTTTGACTTGCCTGAAGGAAAAATTGCGAACCTGAAAGATATCAATAAATGCGTGCAAAAATTAGAGGAAGAATATCGTTCTAACGGTTACATCCTTGCGCGTGTTACCGATGTGCATATGGAGCAGGATGGCACGCTGAATGTTACCGTGAACGAAGGCAATGTTGAGGATTTCAAGGTAAAAGGCAACGTAAAAACTAAAGATTACGTTATTACTCGTGAAATGAAGCTCAAAAAAGGCAAACCTTTTAACGCTAAGGATGCACGTCGCAGTATGCAGCGCGTGTACAACTTAGGTTATTTTGAAGATGTAAATATCAAACTGAACCCAGGTCGCGAACCGAACGCTGTGGAAGTAGAAATTTCCGTTGTCGAAATGAATACGGGTACCTTCGGTATCGGCGCAGGCTACAGCAATGCTGATGGCTTTGTCGGCATGATTTCTATCGGTGATAAAAACTTCCGCGGTACAGGCGATAAAGTTAATATCCGTTGGGAGTTTGGCGGCGAAGATAATAAGAACTATGATTTCAGCTACACCCGCCCGTGGATTGATGATAAAGAAACCAGCGCAACGCTGAATTTGTATGATATTACCAACGAATATGCTGACTATGACATCAACGGTGATGAAATTGCCCGCTACGACAAAAAACGTCGTGGTCAGGAGATTACTTTCAGCCGTAAAACGAATAACGAATTTATCAGCAACTATGTAACGTTGAAAAACCGCGATGATATTTATCGTGGTGAAGCTGATGGTTACGAAGGCGATGCTGATCAATATTATGAAGATCAATTTATCAATAATTCTAAGTATAAGGATTGGATGCCGAAAACTGCTGCTGAACGCCGTGCAGAAAACTTTGGTACGACCCGTAGTATTACGCTCGGCCGTGTATTTGATTCCCGCGATAACATTTACGATCCGCACGAAGGCAAACGCATCGGCTACAGCGTAGAATGGGCTGGCGGCTTAGGCGGTGATTTTGATTTTACCAAATGGACTGCTGATTGGCGCTACTACTACCGTGCCGGTGGCGAAAATGTTTGGGCTTTGAACCTCGGCGCAGGTTATGCAACGGGCGATATGCCTTTATCCCAACGCTTTACCATGGGTGGCAGTGATACCCTGCGTGGCTACGAAGATGATCAGTTCCGTGGCAACAGCATGCTCAAGGCAACGCTTGAATACCGCTTCCCCATCGTTAAAAAAGTACAAGGCGTACTCTTTACCGATAACGGTTATGCCTGGGATAAACGCCACGAAGACGATTTTGATCTTGGCCTGATTAAAAACAGCTATGGCGTAGGCCTGCGTATCAATTCGCCGCTTGGTCCTGTTAAGCTGGATTATGGCTATGGTGATAACGGTGGCAAGTTCCACTTTAGCTTTGGTGGTCAGTTCTAATTTAGCGGAGCATGTGAAGCTATGAAGCTGAATAAGATTTTCTTTCTTGCTGCAATGACAAGCATCTTGCCATTGCAGCAAGCTTTTTCTGCTCCTATTGAGCAGGTAAGCGTTAAAGTTGTTGATACTAACGGCGGTACAAGCCATTTGCTGCTAGATAAAATGGCAGGCAGCATGGAGCTTGTCGCCAGCCAGCTTTTTTTAGATAAGGATACGGAAAACATCTCTGCGGCGCGTGATGATTATATCCGCCTGTTGACGGAAATTGGCGACCGCGTTTTTACAGGTTATGAGCTGAGCGATGTAACGCTTGATGTGGATACACATACGCAGCTTGTGCTTTATGCCACTCCTTGGAGCGGTGTAATTGTAAAGCCTGAGATTGATTTGCAGTTTTCCGGTGTAGAGCCGCAGACAGCGCAGATTTTGCAAGGGCGCATCCCGCAGCTTAAAGAGCGTCTGGCGCAGACCATTAGCGGTGCTTCGGTGGATGCGAGCGATTGGGCCGGCGGCGTTTTGCGGCGCATGGTGCGCGACGAAGTACAGAGCGAGCTGCCTGAGTTTAAGGCTGCTGTGGATGTACTGCAGGAAAATGGACAGACAGTTGTGCAGGTGGTTATTTATCCTGTGGGCCAGGTGGTGCGCAATGTTAAATATGAGCTGCGCAGTGAGGCGATACCAAATATCCTGCTCATGCAGCTGAAATATAAATACCTTGATGAGTGCGATAAGCTGCGTGGCCTGCCTGTGGCTTATGTAGCGCGTCATCGCGAAGAACTGGAAGCGCAGCTTACGCAAAAGCTTTTAGCCGAACCGGAAGTAAAAAATTACGACCTCAAACCGGAGGTAAAACTTACGCCCGGTGCGGATTTAGGCGTAAATATTATGATTAACTCCGATGATTATAAGCTGTGGTTTGAAGGCTATGGCGATATCGGTCGCGAGAAGGAGAACCTTTCGGGGAAGGCGCACATCGGTAAATTTATTTCACCGCGTGAGGAAATTTTTGGCGAGGCAGAGGTTATTTTGGACGATGTCCAGTGGCGCTTTGGCGCAGGCTTTTCGCGTTACTGGGGTAAGAGCAGCTGGAGTTATATCCGCCGCAGCCCTGTGGGCGATAATGATTACCGCCTGGAATATAATTTAAGCCCGAAATGGCGGCTGCGCGCAGAGCATTTTTCCGGTGATGACCGCAACGAATTTGGCGTGCGTTACCGTATTCACGAGTTTTTAAGTGCGGAATACGTCTATGGTGGCGATGAATTTTATTTACGAATCATAGGAAATCTGTAGTGATTCTTGAAAGAATGGCTCCAGACTGATATAATAAGGTATATTACTATAAGCTGTTATAGCTTATAAGTTAGAGAAAGTAGGGATCTTAGATTATGATGCAGAAATTGCGTAATCCTAAAAATGTCAAATTAGTTTCTTTGTTTGTAGCTGCAGTTTTTGTACTGGGCTGTTTTGCGCTTTCCGTAACCCAAAGCGGTTTTGGCAAAGTTGCTTCTGCCGCTTCCAGTGAATCTGCTATTGGTGTGGTTAATTACCAGATGCTTGTGGCACAAAGCCCTGATTTGGCTAGTGTGAACGAGGCCATGAATAAGGAAATTAAGGCTGCACAAGATGAGTTCAATGAAAAGAGCAAGACGATGAATGAGGCTGAGAAAAGACGTTATTATACTCAGACTCAGGAGCGTTTGGCTAATAAGCAAAAAGAGCTGATGGACCCTGTTTTGAAGAAGATTGAAGCTGCGATTAAAAAAGTAGCGGATAAGAAGGGTCTGGCTGTTGTTGTGGAGAAGAGCACAGTTGTTTTTGGCGGTGTGGATATTACGGACGAGGTTGCTAAAGGTATGCAAGCTAGCAAATAATTTTTAGTGAAAGCATTGAGGTTAAATATCGTTTTGCGCAGGAAAAATTTGCTTAAAGCATTGAGCTTAATTGCTTTCCGCAACGAATAATTTTTGACACTCGCGTGTATGGAAACATTGTCGTTCACATAGGTCGCGTCGTAGGTCGTTTAATTAGTTACGTTGTACAGCTCGCGGATGTGAACATGACAATGTTTCCGTTGATTAAATGGCTCGTTAAAATTATTCTAATTGTTGCTGGAAAGCAATATAAGCTCTTGGTAGCAGGTTCCCGCTTACGATAATTTAATTGCTGCGTTTATGATTCTAATGGAGGTACGCATGATTAGAAAGAGGTTGGGGAAGATTGGTGCTGTGGTTGCTGCTGCCCTGCTGATTTCAGCATGTAGTGCCAATATTCATGGGCAGCAGGAAAAGATAGCTGTTATCAATTGGGAGCAGGCGGTGAGCGCGCATCCTGATTATGCGAAGCTGACGCAGGGCGAGAAGATTCTTAGCGATTTAGTGAGCAAGCGCAAAGGTCAGGAGGAGCTGGCGAAGGCGCAGCTGGGTAGTTTAAATAAGTTGCGTAGTTTGCGGCAGCTTAGCCAGCAAAGCTACATGGATGCGGATTTTAATACGCAGATGGTGGCTATGCGTGAGCGCGAGAACGTGAAACTGCAAAAGTTCGTGAGCGAGGTGGAAGCAGAGGTGAATACCGAGCTGGCACCACGCACGAAGGAGATAGAGGACAGTTATCAGCTGCAAATTTTTAATCTGCGGGCGCTTTTGGAAACCGTAAAGATGAAGCCAGACGAGCGTAAAGCGGTGGAGGCTGATTTGGCTAAGGCGCAGCATGAACGCGGGCAAAAGATTATGGAGCTGAATGCGGAGAAAAAACGCCTTTCAGATGCGAAGGTTTTGCCGTATAAGGCGGAGCAGGAGGCGCGGATGCGCGCCGAAGCAGAGCGTCTGCATGGCGAGCTGGGCGCACAGCTCAAAGCTCCTGATGCACGCGACAAGGAGCTTATGGATGCTGCTCCGAAGGCCTTGAATAATGCACTGAGCATTATGGACAGGGAAATTGACAAGCAGCAGCAAAAAAATGATGAGCTTAAAAAGCAGATTAATAAGGATATCGAAAGCCAGGCTGTGCGTCTTGCACATGAGCGTGGTTATACGATAGTATTTAATAAGTTTAAGGTCAACCTGAAGGCAGAAGATATTACCGATGCTATAGTTCAGGCATTGAAAAAGAAAAATAAAGAGCAATAAGTGAGGTTTTATTGATTATGAAAAAATTAGTAGCAGGCCTGATGATTGCTGCAGCTATGTTTACCTTTGGCTGCGGTGGCCGTAATGCAGATTTTGGTACTGTTGATATGACGAAGATTGAAGCAGAAGCTCCGATTGTAAAAACTACGCAGGAAGATGTTACCAAGAAAATGACTGACCTGAAAACAGAAATGGATAAAGAAATGGAAGGCAAAACTGGTGATGATGCCAAAAAAGTTGCTGAAGATTACGGTGCTAAAGCTAAGCTGATCCAAAGCGAAGCACAAAACAAGCTGAAATCCAGCCTTGATAATGCGTTAAACCAGGTTGCTAAAGATAAAAAGCTTGGTGCTATTTTAGATAAACGCGCAG
This sequence comes from Duodenibacillus sp., assembly GCA_963654835.1. GTDB lineage: Bacteria > Bacillota > Negativicutes > Acidaminococcales > Acidaminococcaceae > Phascolarctobacterium_A. Next base: position 8,698 of record CAVKDE010000002.1, read on the forward strand.
TTCCGCAAGGTGGTACTGACGTTACGAGTGATGTAATCGCAAAAATGCAATAAACAGCAGCCGAAGCGGGCGGAGTGTCCGCCCGCTTTTTGTGTGAGCAGCGAAGCTGCGAGCTGATGGAGGTTTAAAATGGAGAAGAGTGTACAAGAATTAGCTGAATTTTTACAAGGTACAGTAGAAAACGATAACCCTGAATTGAAGGTTACTGGTGTCAATGGTCTGGTGGAAGCAGGGCCTAATGATATTTCTTTTGCTGTACCGCCACATGTGGAGCATTGCCATCTGAGCAAAGCTGGTGTTATGGTGCTTAGTCCGGAAGATCCTGAGCTGGACGGCCGCCCTGTTATCCGCGTGCCGAACCCGCGTGCTGCTTTTGCAGCACTGCTTGAGCTGTTCCGCCCGCAGGAAGAAGTAGAGCGTGTTGTCAGTCCGTATGCCTTTGTTTCGCCTAAGGCTAAAATTGGCGCGAACGTGGCTATCCAGCCGTTTGCTGTGGTAGAAGAAGACGCAGAAATTGGCGATGGCACAGTTATTTATCCGCATGTTTATGTTGGTAAGCGTGTAAAAGTTGGCGAAAACTGCACTCTTTATCCTAACTGCACTATCCGCGAGGACTGCGTACTGGGTAACCGTGTAATTTTGCAATCCGGCGCAGTTATCGGCGGCGACGGTTTTGGCTATATTACGCAAAACGGCAAGCACAGCAAAGTGCTGCAAACAGGTAATGTAGTGCTGCAAGATGATGTAGAGATTGGCAACAACACCTGCATTGACCGCGCAACGGTTGATAGCACTATTGTAGGTAAGGGTACGAAGATTGATAACCTCGTTCATCTCGGCCATAACGATGTGCTTGGTGAAAACTGCCTGGTAGTTGCTCACGTTGGTATTTCCGGCAGCGTAACTGTTGGCAACAACGTAACTTTTGCCGGGCAGGTAGGCACTGTCGGCCACATTACTATTGGCAACAACTGCGTTTTTGGCGGCAAGACCGGTATTACTAATAATGTTCCTGATAACTCCGTCATGGGCGGCTTCCCTGCTATGCCGATGAAGGAATGGCTGCGTCAGGAAGCAAGCGTGCGTAAAGTGGGCGAAATGCTTAAACGCGTGAAGGCTTTGGAAAAAGAGCTTGCAGAACTTAAAAAATAAGGACGTGACAGTTTGGTAGGTTACTACATTGTAAAATTATTCAGCAAGCTGATGTGCGTTGCGCCTTTGTGGCTGCGTAAGCTGGTGGCACATTTTTTGGGCAGCGTTGCTGTTTTAGTTGTGCCGCGCTGGCGTATGCAGATGGCGGAAGCGAATATTCGCGAATGTTTAGGCGTGAGCGCAGAACGTGCGCAGCAGATTGCAGCGGACAGCTTACACCGCTTCGGACGCATGGTAGTGGAGGTTATGCGCTTCCCGCTGCTGAATAAAGATAATATTGATGATAAAGTAAAGGTAGAAGGTTTAGAATATCTGGAAGCTGCCTATGCGCAAGGTAAAGGCGTAATTATGGCGACAGGCCACTACGGCAACTGGGAACTTTTGGGTGCGACGGTTGCGCTGCATGGTTATCCGATGCTTTCTATCACGCGCAAGCAGAACAACGGCCATATGGATAAGCTGATCAATGAGTTCCGCCAGATGGTGGGACAGAAGGTAACATATAACCGTGGCGAACATGGCCTTTTGGCCATCAGCCGTATGCTGCGCGAAAAACACCTTTTGGGCGTACTCTTTGACCAGGATACGAATGATGATGGCGTGCGTATTGATTTGTTTGGTAAGGATTCCATCATTCCTATGGGACCTGCTGCCCTTTCACGTATCTATGGTTCGCCGATTCTACCGATATTTTTGCATAATAATGCTGATGGCACGTGTACAGCGAAAATTTATCCCCCGCTATACACGCCGAAAACCAAAAATAAAGAGCAGGATTTCTTTGAAGTTACACGTCAGCTGGTAACAATTTTAGAGCAGGAAATCATTGCGCATCCGGAGATGTGGTTCTGGGTGCATGACCGTTGGAAAGACGGCAGACAGCGTTTTGGTAAGAAAAATAAATGAGAAGGAGGAGCAAAATGACTGAGCAAGTTAAAGAGTACCAGCATACCATTGCTAAAGAAGTTTCTTATTCTGGTATTGGTCTGCATTCCGGTAAGGATGTACTGATGACTTTAAAGCCTGCTGAGGAAAATACAGGCATTGTTTTCATCCGCACGGATTTACCAGGCAGACCGGAAATTAAGGCTCTGGCAGAAAATGTCAGCTCCACAGTAAAAGCCACAACTTTGAGTGCTAATGGTGCAGAGGTATTTACCGTTGAGCATCTGATGGGCGCACTCTCGATGATGGCGATTGATAATATCCGTATTGAAATGTCTTCCCCTGAACCGCCTGTAACAGATGGCAGCGCGAAGGTGTTCTGCGAACTGATTGAAAAGGCAGAGCCTGTAGCGCAAAAGGCAGAGCGTAAGGTTTACGCTGTCGATAAAGCGTTTTCTGTTTATGATGGCGATCGCTACATTGTAATTTTGCCGTATGATGGCTATAGAATTTCTTTTACTTCCATCAACAGCCATCCGATGCTTGGAACCCAGTATTTTGATATTTTGTTGGATAAGGAAAGCTTTAAAAAGGAAATTATGGCTGCAAGAACTGTTGCCTTTACTTCGGAGCTGGAAATGCTGCGTAAAATGGGTTTAGGCCTTGGTGGTTCTTTAGAAAATGTTGTTGTTTTTGACGAGGAAAAAATTCTTTCCGTACCGCGCTTTGACAATGAGCTGATCAGACATAAAATTCTTGATGCTATTGGCGATTTATATCTGCTGGGACCAATTAAGGCGCATGTGATTGCTGTAAAAACAGGTCACGCTTTCAATTCTCAGATTGCTAAACAGATTCAGGCTTACAGAACAAAGGAGGAGTAAATCATGACAGTTTTAGATATTAATGAAATCAAAAAAATTCTGCCGCATCGCTATCCTATGCTGCTGGTAGATCGCATTTTGGAAATCGAACCGATGAAACGTGCTGTAGGTATTAAAAATATCACTGCTAATGAAATGCAGTTTTTAGGTCACTTCCCTAACGAACCGATTATGCCTGGCGTACTGCTGATTGAAGCTATGGCTCAGGTTGGCGGCGTAGCTATGCTGTATCCTGAAGAAAACCGTGGCAAGATTGCGGTGTTTGCTAAAATTGATAATGTGCGCTTCCGCAAGCAGGTTGTACCTGGCGACCAGGTTGTTACTACTGCTGAAGTTGTAAAAATTATGCGTGCGAATATGGGTATCATCCACTGCGAGGGTAAGGTTGACGGCAAGGTTGCCTGCGAATGTGACTGCACCTTTGCAATTATGGACCCAAAGGAAAATTAATCAGCAAAAGATAAAAATAGCTGTAAACGATAGAATAAGCGAGTAATACAGCTAAAATTAATGCTAAATTCATTTAACTGTGATTTTTGCCGTGTGAAAAATCACAATCAGCTGTGATTATAGTATTATATTTGTATTTAATTGCTTGATTAACATCTTGTTTGGGGAGTGAAAATAATGAGTTCGGTTATTATGCCAACTACTGGTATCCATGAAACTGCTATCATTCATCCGTCCGCTATTATTGGTAAGGATGTTACTGTAGGTCCTTACGCTGTGATTGATGAAAACACGGAAATTGGCGACGGCTGCGTGATTGGCGCACATGTTACCATCCATCCATATACAAAAATCGGCAAGAACTGCCGCTTTTTCCCGGGCTGCTCTATTGGTGCAGTGCCGCAGGATTTAAAATTTGTCGGTGAAAAAACCTACACCATTATCGGTGACGGCGGTACTTTCCGTGAATGCTGCACTGTCAACCGCGCTGTAGGCGAGGGCAACGAAACCCGCATCGGTAATAATATCCTGATGATGGCTTATACTCACGTTGCACATAACTGCATTGTGGGCAACAATGTTATTATGTCTAACGTAGCAACGCTTGCCGGTCACGTTATTGTAGAAGATCGCGCTGTTATCGGCGGTCTTTCTGCTGTGCATCAGTTCTGCAAGATTGGCCGTAATGTAATGATCGGCGGTATGGCACGCGTAAACCAGGATGTGCCTCCTTTTATGATCTGCGCCGGTGATCCTGCTTTCGTTTCCGGTTTGAACAGCGTTGGTCTTTCCCGCGCAGGTATGCCGGTAGAAGAACGTAGTGAGCTGAAAAAAGCTTTCCGCATTATCTATCGCAGCGGTCTGCCGCTGCAAGAGGCTATCAGCACGATGGAGCAGGAGCTGACAAGCAGCGAGCCGATTGAACATCTGCTGCGCTTTTTGCGTAATGTAGAACGCGGTATTATCCGTACGCGCAGAGGCTAAGCTATGGAGGTACTAGGTGTACTTTCGGGTGTAGGACATCTGCCGGTGGAGGTGGCACGTTCGGCGAAGGCTTTGGGCTATCATGTTGTTGCTGTGGGCGTTGTTCCCGGTATTGATGAGGAGCTGCCTACGAGCGTTGATGTGTATTATGACATTAACATCGGCAAAATCGGTAAGATAATTTCTACGCTGAAAAAAAATAAAGTTACCAAGGTTACCATGATTGGTAAGGTAACAAAAGAGGTTTTGTACAAAGCAGGTAAAATTGTGCCTGATCTGCGTGCAATAAAAATTCTTGCAACCATCCCCGACCGTAAGGACGACACCATTATGAATGCTATCGTCAAAGAGCTGGAGGATGAGGGCATTAAGGTTATGGATCAGACGCTCTTGATTAAACCGCTGCTGCCTGCACCGGGCGTGCTTACAAGGCGCAAGCCGACGGAAGCAGAGCTGGCAGATATGGAGTTCGGTTTTGAGATGGCGAAGGCTATCGGCGGACTGGATATAGGCCAGACGGTTGTGGTAAAAAATCGTGCTGTAATGGCGGTAGAAGCCATTGAAGGCACAGATGCCTGCATTCTGCGCGGTGGCTTTTTAGGCAAGGGTAACGTGATTGTGGCGAAGGCGGCGAAGCCGAAGCAGGATCAACGCTTTGATATTCCCGGTTTTGGTACGACGACGATTGAATCTATGATCTACGCAGGAGCAACAGGAGCCATCATTGAGAGTGGTAATACCATCATCCCGGAGCGCGAAAAAGTTATTGCGCTGGCTGATGAGCACAATATTACTATTCTGGTTAAATAAATATCGTAAAAATTTCGCATTTCTTAGCGGCTGATAGCTTATGTCAGCCGCTTTTTGTGTTATAATATATACTGAATATGTATAGCTTGTAACAAGGAGACATCATGGCGAAAATATTAATATCTGCCGGAGAAGCCTCTGGCGATATCCATGCAGCTGCAGTAACAGCTGCTATAAAAAAATTAACACCACAAGCAGAAGTTTTTGGTATGGGCGGCGATGAGCTGCGTAAGGCTGGCGGCGAAGTGCTGTGGGATATTAAAGACCACGGCGTAATGGGCTTTGTTGAGGTTATCAAAAAGCTGCCGGATCTGTTCCGCCTGCGTAGTGCTTTTGCCCGCATTATGGATGAGCGCAAACCTGACTGCCTGGTGGTTGTAGATTATCCCGGGTTTAACATGAAGCTGGCTAAACTTGCGCATGATAAGGGAATACCTGTTGTATCTTATATTGCGCCTTCCGCCTGGGCGTGGAACAAAGGGCGCGCCAAGAAGGTAGCAAAAATCGTGGATAAGGTAGCGTGCATCTTTCCCTTTGAATACGATGTATATAAAGAGGCGGGCGCGCCGGTTGAATTTGTTGGCCATCCGCTGCTTGATATTGTGCACCCTGCAATGGAGCGCAGTGAGGCAGAAAAATGGGCTGGCAAAGAGCCTGATAAAAAATTAGTGCTCATTATGCCGGGCAGCCGCCTGATGGAAATAGATAAAATGCTGCCTACACTCTTAGCCGGAGCTAAAATCTTGCAGCAGCAAATGCCCGAAGTGCAGTTTGCTATGCCGCGCGCAGGTACAATTCCGCTGGAACTTCTGGAGGAAAAAATTGCTGCGAGTGGTTTAAAGATAAAAATTACAGAAGGCCATAATTATGACTTGTTCAGCGTTGCTGATCTAGCACTAGCGACGAGCGGCACAGTAACGCTGGAAGCAGCACTTTGCGGTCTGCCAAGCGTCATTGTTTACCGCACTTCGGCACTTAATGCTTTTATTGCCCGTTTGGTAATCAATATTCCTAATATCGGCCTGCCTAATATTGTAGCAGGCAAAACGATTCTGCCGGAACTTTTGCAGGAAGATTTTACTCCTGAAAAATTGGCGCAAACTGCGGTAGAACTGCTGCAGCCTGCCAAACAGAAAGAGCTGCAGGAAGATTTGGCCTATATGAAGCAGCGTCTGGGCGAGCCTGGTGCTGTGGGGCGTGTAGCGCAATTAATACTAAAAATAGCTGAGGAGAAGAAATGAATTTATACTTAAGATCGTTAAAATATGTAAAAGCATATTGGCTGAGAGCGGTGGCAGCACTTATCTGCACAGGCATTGCTTCAGGCTGTACTGCTTACCTGCCCTGGGTTATCAAAGACATGGTAGACCAGGTGCTGCGCGATAAGGATACAGCGATGCTGAATTATATCGTTATCAGTATTATCGTAGTGTTTATCATCCGCGGTATTTCCTATTACGGGCAGAGCTATCTGATGAACTATGTAGGCCAGCGCGTGATTATTGATATCCGCAAGGCTGTTTTTGAAAAGCTGCAGCGATTGAGCCTGAGCTTTTATGACAAGCATAAAACAGGCACCATCATGAGCTATGTTACCAATGACGTTAACGCTTTGCAATCAGCGATGGTAGAAAACGTCGTAGAAATGTTCACGGAAAGCGTTATCCTGATAGTTTCTATTGTGATGATGCTCTATCTGGATTGGCGTTTGTTCCTTGTAACCTTTGCAACCTTCCCTATCGTCTTACTTTTTATTGATAGCTTTGGCAAGCGCATCCGTAAATCAGGCAGCCGCATCCAGGAGGCAGCAGCAGATATTACTTCTGTATTGCAGGAGGTTGCTTCTTCTCCCCGCGTGATTAAATCCTTTGTGCGCGAGGGTTATGAAGTGGGACGTTTTGATAAGGAAAATATGAACAATTTCCGCGCGAATATGAAATACGCCCAGCTTTCTTCCACCCTCACCCCGACTATTGAATTTGTGGCTGCGGTGGGCGTGTCAATCATCCTCTGGTACGGTGGCAACAGCGTTATTGACGGTACCATTACTGCCGGTTCTTTGGTAGCCTTTTTAACTTATGCTGTTAATATTTCTAACCCGATTAAGCGTTTAAGCCGCGTTATCGGCAATATCCAGAAAGCTCTCGCTGCTGCGCAGCGTGTATTCGATGTTTTAGATTTGCCGGAAACAATTCAAAACGCACCTGATGCCAAACTTCTGCCTTCGGTAAAAGGCGATGTGCGCTTTAACGATGTTTCCTTTGAATATAATACCGGTGAACAGGTTTTAGACCATGTTTCTTTTGAAGTAAAGCCTGGCGAAATGATTGCTTTTGTCGGTCCTTCGGGTGCAGGCAAATCTACCGTTGCGAGTCTTTTGCCGCGCTTTTATGATGTAACCAGTGGCAGCATCAGCATTGACGGTGAAGATATCCGTAATGTTACGCTGAACTCCCTGCGCGAGCAGGTGGGCATTGTACCGCAGGAAACGGTACTGTTTAATGGCACTGTTTACGATAATATTTTGTATGGACGTTTAGATGCTACGCCTGAAGAAGTGGAAGCAGCAGCGAAAGCTGCAAACGCGCATAATTTTATTATGGGCTTGCCAGAAGGCTATCAGACGATGCTAGGCGATCGTGGTGTGAATATTTCCGGTGGCCAGCGTCAGCGTATTTCTATTGCCCGGGCAATCTTGAAAAATCCACAGATTTTGATTTTAGACGAAGCAACTTCTGCACTAGATACAGAAAGCGAGCGCGTAGTGCAGGAAGCACTGGATCGTTTAATGGTTGGCAGAACTTCCTTTGTTATTGCACATAGACTTTCAACGATTAAAAATGCTGATAAAATTATGGTGCTGGAAAAAGGCAGGCTCGTAGAACAGGGCAACCATGAAGAGCTGATGGCGAAAGATGGCTTATATGCGCATCTTTATAAAATTCAGTACCGCAGCAAGGAAGCCAAGTAAGGCGAAAAGAGGTTAGGAAATGTATTTACTCTATAATATTTTAATTTTAATAGTGTTGGTGGTTTTCATCATTCCCTACTACACTTACCGCCTGTTTACGGAAAAAGGCTTTGGCCTGCGCTTTAAACAGAGCTTAGGCTGCGTAGATGAAAATGAAATCGCCAAGGTTATCCGCAAGGACTGCATATGGATTCATGGCGCTTCCGTGGGCGAGATTGTAGCGACCAGCCCGCTGGTTAAGCAGATTCGCAAAGAAATGCCTGACAGACCTGTGCTGGTATCTGCCTTCACTGTTGGTGGTTACAACATGGCAAAACAGATTATCCCCGAAGCAGATGCTATTATCTACTTCCCGTTGGATTTGCCGTTTGTAGCGGAATCTCTCGTTAAACGCATTCATCCCGGTGTGTTCATGCCTGTAGAAACGGAGCTGTGGCCAAACTTTTTGCGTGCTATCCGCGAACGTCATATTCCTGTAATGATGGTTAATGGCCGTATCTCGGAAAAATCCGTTAAAAATTATAAATATCTCTATGGTATCTGGGACGATATGCTCAATACTGTAACCCGTTTTTGTATGCAATCCAGCATTGATGCTGATTATATTGCACACCTTGGTGCAGATAGAAGCAAAATCTTTGTTACCGGTAACACTAAGTTTGACCAGACTTATGCGGAGGTTACGCCTGAAGACCTGGCAAAATATCGCCTGGAATTAGGTTTGAAAGAAGATTATCCTGTTATCGTAGCAGGTTCTACCCATCCGGGTGAAGAAAAAATTCTTTTGGAAGCTTTTAAAGGCATCCGTAAGGAATATCCTCACGCGCGTCTTGTTATCGCTCCGCGCAAAACAGCGCGTGCAGATGAAATTGCGAAACTCGCCAGCCATTATGGCTACGAAACCGGCTTCCGCTCTAAAATGCTGGAGCAGCAGGGAGAACGCAAGGAATATCCGCTGCTTATCATTGATACTATTGGCGAGCTGGGACGCATCTATGCTGTGGGTGATGTAGTCTTCGTTGGTGGTTCGTTCAGTAACACTGGTGGTCATAACGTGCTGGAACCTGCAGCTCATGCCAAACCGATTTTGGTTGGCCCGAGTATGCAGAACTTTAAAGATTCCTACGCACTGCTCAGCAAAGTTAAAGCGTGTAAGATGGTGGCCAATACTAATGAGCTGACCAATGAAATGTTAGATATCATCAAAAATGATGAACGCCGCGAAAAGATGGGGGCAGCTTCTTTGCAGGTTATCAAAGAAAACCGTGGCGCGGATGTGCGCAGCATCCATTATCTCAAAGAGCTGCTGGATTTAACTGCTGTGCCTGCGCGTGAATATAAGAGCTATCCTATTAACACCCGCAACCTGACGGATGAAGGCGGCGGCCGCCTGCGTCATGGTGATGCTGTTATCCAATATGTGATGCAGGTTGCGTATGGCCCGGATACGCCGTTTACCGGTTGGCTGCTGCTCGCAGTTTTGCGTGGTATGTCTTATCTGTATGAGTTCGGCGTCTGCTGCAAGCTGGCGATGTATAATTCCGGTCTGCTGAAAAAAGAAAAGCTTAACTGCTGTGTTATTTCCATCGGTAACATTACTGTTGGTGGCACAGGCAAAACGCCTACAGCGCAAAAGATGGCAGCCATTATCAAAGCGATGGGTTATCGCGTGGTTATCTTAAACCGCGGCTATCGTTCCCACTGGGGCAAGGAGCTGGGCGTTGTTTCTGATGGCAACAAGATTTTTATGACAGCCTATGAAGCAGGTGATGAAGCTTACCTGATGGCAAAAACTTTGCCGGGCATTCCTGTTATCATCGGCAAAAACCGTGCTGTAACAGGACGCTACGCTGTAGATAAACTTAACGCCGAAGTTATCATCATGGATGATGGTTATCAGCATTGGCAGCTGGAGCGCGATTTGGACGTGGTTTTGGTGGATACGCTGAATATGTTCGGTAATGGCTGCGTGCTGCCGCGCGGTACGCTGCGTGAGCCTTTGCAGAACTTGGAGCGTGGTGATTTGTTCCTGCTGACCAAGACGGATCAGAGCAGCAAGCTTAGCCGCCTGCAGCTGCGTCATACCATTGCTAAATACAATGATAAAGCACCTGTTGTAGAAAGTATTCATCACCCGAAAAACTTTGTAGAAATTGCTGATTGGTACAAAGGTATCTCGGAAAACATTAAGGATTTGGAAGAACTGAAAGATAAAAACGTTATGGTTTTCTCTGCTATCGGTAATCCGTCCTCGTTTGAACAGACTTTGTCCAGTATCGGCTTAAATATTATGGAAGCTGTGCGCTATCCTGATCACCATGATTACGGTATGCTGGAGATGCAGTATATCAACGAGCGTGCCAGCAGCCTGAAAGCTGTTGCTATGGTGACAACGGCGAAAGACGCTGTAAAGATTCCCACCGAATTTATTTATTCTGCCCGCGAGATTCCGCTCTATATCCTCAACATGGATATCTGCATTACCGAGGGTATGGATAAATTCCAGGAATATATTGATAATGCCATTAAAAAGGAGCTTGATAAACGATGAAAGTTTTGTGTGTAATTCCTGCCCGTTATGCTTCTACCCGTCTGCCGGGTAAACCGCTTTCTCTGATTGCCGGTAAACCGATGATTCAACACGTTTATGAACGTGCCTGCCAGGCAAAGCTGCCGGATGAAGTAGTTGTTGCTACTGATAATGAGCTGGTAAAAAATGCTGTTGACGCTTTTGGCGGCAAAGCCATGATGACTTCTCCTGATCATCCTAGCGGAACTGACCGTCTGGCTGAGGTTGCTTTGAATTATCCTGATGTTGATGTGATTGTCAACGTGCAGGGTGATGAACCGATGATTCCTCCCGAGGTTATTGACCGCCTGGCTGAATGTTTTGAAGCCGATAGCGAGCTGCAGATGGCAACCTTAAAAGTGGCTATGAATGAAGAAGATTACAATAATCCTGCGGCAGTTAAGGTGGTAACTGATTTAAATGGTTATGCGCTGTATTTTTCCCGCAGTCTGATGCCTTATCCGCGCAATAAACCGGAAGGCTATAAAGTTTATAAGCACGTTGGTATTTACGCTTATCGCCGCAGCTTCCTTTTGAAATATGCTGCGCTGGCACCTACGCCGCTGGAAAAAGCAGAAAGCCTTGAGCAGCTGCGTGCGTTGGAAAATGGCTATAAGATTAAAGTTCTGGAAAGTGATTTTCAGGGTATTGGTGTAGATACTCCTGAAGATTTGGCAGCAGTTAATGAATTGTTTGCTAAGATGAACAAATAACAGGAGGCGAATTATGCATATTGTAAAAGTTGCTGATTATGAAGTAGGCCAGGGCAAGCCGCTGATGCTTTTAGCCGGTCCCTGTGTATTAGAAGGCTATGAGCGCAGCCTGATGATTGGTCAGCGCACGAAGGCTATTTGCGAAAAACTGGGTATTCCTTATGTTTTTAAGGCATCTTTTGATAAAGCTAACCGTTCTTCTTATGCGTCTTTCCGTGGGCCTGGCATTGAAGAAGGTTTGAAAATTTTAGCACAGATTAAAAAAGATCTGGGTGTTCCTGTTGTTACTGATATCCACGAACCATGGCAGGCAGAAAAGGCTGCTGAGGTTGTTGATATCCTGCAAATCCCTGCTTTCCTCTGCCGTCAGACGGATTTAGTTTACGCAGCAGCAAAGACAGGAAAAACTGTAAATGTAAAAAAAGGTCAGTTCCTCGCTCCCTGGGACATGAAAAATGTTGTCAAAAAGGTAGAGGAAGCTGGTAATCATAACCTGATGCTCACTGAGCGTGGTGCAAGCTTTGGCTACAACACGCTTGTGACGGATATGCGCGGACTGGCGATTATGCGCGAGCTGGGTTATCCTGTAGTGATGGATGCTACCCATAGCGTGCAGATTCCTGGCGGGCAGGGAACTTCCAGCGGCGGCCAGAGCCAATACGTACCGCATATGGCACGTGCAGCAGCAGCAGTTGGTATTGATGCACTGTTCTTAGAGGTGCATGATAATCCTGCGGAAGCTTTGAGCGATGGCCCGAATATGGTTAAGCTGGATGATTTGGAAAAACTTTTAAGAGATGTAATAGCTATTGATAAAATTGTACGCGGTTGAAAGGCAGGGTGACAGAAATGGAAGCAATGCTTGAGCATGCACGCGAAGTGCTGCGTATGGAAGCAGAAGCAGTTTTGGAGCTTGTGCCGCGCGTAGATGATAATTTTGCTGCGGCTGTACAGATGATTTTAGATTGCCAGGGACGCACTGTTATCACTGGTATGGGTAAATCCGGCTTGATTGGCCGCAAAATGGCAGCTACGCTGGCCAGCACCGGCACACCGTCATTTTATCTGCATCCTGCGGAAGGTATTCATGGTGATTTAGGCATGGTAACGGAGAGCGATGTTGTTATTGCTCTTTCTAACAGCGGTGAAACAGGCGAAGTGCTAAACATCCTGCCGTCGCTGCGCCGCATTGGTGCGAAAATTATTGCTATGGTAGGCAAGAGCGATTCTACCTTAGGCAAGAATGCGGATATTGTGCTGAACGTGGGCGTAAGCAAGGAAGCCTGCCCTTTGGGCCTCGCACCAACGAGCAGCACTACTGCGGCTCTCGCTTATGGCGATGCGCTGGCCTTGGCACTACTTAAAAAGCATAATTTTACAGCTAGCCAGTTTGCCATTTTCCATCCGGGTGGCAGCTTGGGCAGAAAGCTGCTTTTAACAGTTGGCAGCATTATGCATAAAGGCAATGAAAACCCGACAGTTCTTGCTGATACGACTGTACAGGAAGCACTGTTCGTTATTACAGATAAAGGTTTAGGCGCAGTATCTGTTGTGGATGAAAACGGCGTAATGCAGGGCGTTTTGACCGATGGCGATATCCGCCGCGGTTTAAGCAAAGGCGTGGATTTTCTCCAGCGTCCTGTACGCGAGCTGATGACAAAATCCCCAAAAACTATTACCGAGGACAAGCTTGCTGCACAGGCTTTGCATATCATGGAAAGCAACAAGCCGAAACCGATTACGGTTCTGCCTGTTATCAATAATGAAAATAAAGTTATTGGCCTGCTGCATATGACTGACCTTGTAAGGCAAGGTGTGGTATAATGAAAGAGCTAAGTGCTGTAAAGCTGCTGGCGTTAGATGTTGATGGCGTTTTAACAGATGGCACGCTTTATATTGGTGCAAGCGGCGAAATGTTTAAAGGCTTTAACGCTAAAGACGGCATGGGCATCAGCTGCGCACTGCGCAGCAAACTGGATGTGGCGATTATCACCGGCAGAAGCAGCGAGATTATCCGCCGTCGCGCCGAAGAGCTGGGCATTAAAACTGTGCTCGAAGGCGTGCGCGATAAGGCAGCTACGCTGTCGCAGCTGGCAAAACAATGCAGCTTAGGCGAAGACGCTGTTGCCTATATTGGTGATGATCTTAACGATTTACCTGCTTTTAGCATAGCAGGTGTAGCCTTTGCTCCGAGCGATGCTGCTGACGAAGTGTGTGATGCTGCTGATATTATTTTGGCACATGCTGGCGGCAAAGGCGCAGTGCGTGAGGCTATAGAAATGATTTTACAGGCGCAGGGAAAATGGCAGCCTATTGTGGCTTCCTACTTAACCTGCGGACAAGGAGATAAACAATAATGTGGCTTTACTATTTGTTAAAAACAATGAGTACCGTAATTTCCTGGCTGCCCTATAAGGCAATCGTGGTAATTGGTAAAGGTATGGGCCACCTGTATCACAAAATAGCAAAAAAGCAGCGCGTGCGTGCGGAAGAAACTATCCGCGAGCGTCTTGGCTATAGCGAAGAGCAGGCACGTGCTACGATTAAGTCTTTGTTTGTGAAGCTGGGCATTACCTTTATGGAAATTATGTATATGCCGGCACTTAACAAAGATAATATCCGTGGGCTGGTAACTTTTGACAGACCTGAGGTGCTGTGGGAAGCTCTTGGTGAAGGTAAAGGTGTAGTTATGCTGGCCTGCCATATGGATAACTGGGAATGGCTGGGCGCAGGCCTGGCATTGAACGGTTTTCCGCTTAGTGCAGTGGAAAAACCGCAGCCGAACCGCGTGTACAGTGATTTTATGAACGAGCTGCGTAAAGGCGTTGGCCAGGAGATTTTCTCCCGCGGTACGAGCGAAATTTTAGGCTGTGCGCGTGCCATGAAAAAAGGGCGTATGCTTGGCCTGATTGCGGATCAGGATGGCGGTTATGACGGTATCTTCGTGCCGTTCCTTGGCAAGATGGCTTCTACGCCGACAGGACCAGCGTACTTCGCGCGTAAGTTTAAAGCTCCGATTATCCCCATTTTTATCGTGCGTAAGCCTGATGGTTATGGGCACACGGCAATTGTGCGTGACCCGATTCATTATGAGTTTACCGGCGATAAAAAGCAGGATGATTATAATGTAACGCTGAAGATGACCCAGGAGGTCGAAAAAATTATTAAAGAATACCCCGATAACTGGTTGTGGTTCCAGCATCGCTGGAATACACCTTACACCCCACCGGAGGAGGAGCAGGTAGATGCAAAATAAGAAAATAATTCTGTCTGTGCTGGTTTGCCTGGCAATTGCCGGCGGTATTATTGCCTGGCTGATGCTTGGTGGTAATAAACCTGTGAATGTAGCAACAGGAGTGACTGCCCAGATGAATGCTTCTTTGAAAAATACTGTGCTGCAGCGTGAGCAAGATGGCAAAAAGTTGTGGGAGTTTACTGTAGAAGAAGTTGTTAACGATAAGGCGAAGAATATGGCTTATCTGAAAGGTATTAAAGGTAAAGTGTACCGCACAGATGGCAGCTATATTGATATCTCTGCAGATAAGGGTATGGCAGAAATTAGCAAGAATAATTTTTCCTTGGAAGGCAAGGTGAAAGCTGTTTTAAATACAGGCGGCGAACTTTATGCTGATAAAATTACCTGGAACCAAAAAAAGGAACTGATTACAGCTACCGGCCATTTCAAGATGATTAAAGATGCTTATACAGCAACTGCTGATAAAGCGGAAACCACAAGTGCTTTTAAGAATATTAAGCTTAAAGGTAATGCTAAAGTTGTGAAAGGCGGCGAATAATATGGCTTATAAAAATAGATTACTGCTGGCTGCAGCAGCTGCGCTTATGTCTTTAGGCGTAGCAACAACAGCTTTGGCTGCACCTAGTAATTTCAGTGTGCAGGCTGATGAGCTGGAATATGATTTAAGCAGCGGTGAAGGTGTTGCTAAAGGTCACGTTGTATTGCATCAGGATGGCGGCAAAGCAACTGCTAATTACGCAAAATTTAACAGCAATACTAAAAGTGGTGTACTGACAGGTAATGTTGTAGCGGATAGAGATGATTCGCACATTGTCTGCAATGAATTTATTGCGCATAATGAAAACGATGTATCCGCAGTGGGCGGAGCAGTAATTACCAAGGCAGGCAAGAGCCTTGCAGCTGACCGTGTGGATTATTATAAAGAACGCCAATATGCAGAAACTATCGGCAGCTGGGCGCGCTTAACTGACAGTGATGGCAGCGTACTGAATGCAGCTAAGATTGATTACGATATGGCTAGTGGTGTAGCAAATGCTTATGGCGGCGTAGATATCAATAGTGATGCACGCAACCTGACAGCTTCTGCGGACAGTGCTGTTTATAAAACTGATAACAATGGTTATGTAGAACTGATTGGTAATGCCAAGGCTACGCAGAACGGTAACAGTGTTGCCGGTGACAAGCTGCGCCTGACTAATACCAATGTGGCAGTTGCTGATGGTAATGTGGATGTTCTCTACATTCCGGAAAAGCAGCCTGCAACTCTTCCTAAAGAGCAGCAGGCTGGCGACAAGGCTATAGCTTAAGAAAGCGGAGGAAACAGCCTTGATTATTAAAACAGACAATCTGGTAAAAATTTATAACACACGTCATGTTGTGGATGGCGTAAGCATCAGCGTAGAACAGGGCAGTATTGTTGGTCTGCTTGGACCGAATGGTGCAGGCAAGACGACTACCTTCTATATGATTGTGGGTATTGAGCGTCCTAACAGCGGTACAGTTATGCTGGATGGCGAAGATATTACAGCGAAGCCGATGTATGAGCGTGCGCGTGCCGGTATCGGCTATCTGCCGCAGGAAGCTTCTATTTTCAGCAAAATGACGGTAGAAGACAATATCATGGCAATTTTGGAAACTACGAATCTGAATGCGAGTGAACGCGAGCAGAAGATGAACGCGCTGATTGACGAGTTCCGCTTAAACCACGTGCGTAAAAGTGAAGGTAAGGCGCTTTCCGGCGGTGAACGCCGCCGCGTAGAAATTGCGCGTGCGCTTGCAACCGATCCTGCTTTCATTCTGCTGGATGAACCTTTCGCAGGCATTGACCCTATCGCTGTTGCGGATATCCAAGGGATGATTGCCCATTTAGCGCAGCGTGGTATTGGTATTCTGATTACTGACCATAATGTACGTGAAACGTTGAGCATTGTTGATAAGGCGTACATTTTGGCAGACGGTAAAATTTTGCTGCATGGTGACAGCAAAACTATTGCCAACGACCCCGTCGCCCGTAAATATTATCTGGGTGATAACTTTAGCATGTAGTAGGAGGAAGAAAAGTGGGATTACGTTTATTAGACCGTTATGTATTGAAGGAGCTGCTCTATCCCTTCGTTTTCGGTATTGCTGCTTTCTCCAGTATTTTTATTGCCAGCACGATGCTGTTTAAAATTACGCAATACATGACGCAATATGGTGCGCCGCTGGAAACAGTTGCACGCCTGTTTATGTATAACCTGCCTGAGGTTATCAACTATACCTTCCCGATGTCCATGCTGCTTGCTGCACTGATGGCATTTGGCAAACTTTCCGGTTCTAGCGAGATTACGGCAATGAAGGCTGGTGGTGTAAGCTACTACCGCATTGTTGCTCCTGTGCTTGTTGTCGGCTTTATTGTCAGCATGTTTTCTGTGGTGTGGGCAGAAAAGGTAGTGCCTACGTCCAAGGCAACAGCATCGAGAATTTTGAATGAAGAAATTCGTCATAATACGCGTCCGACAACGCAGGATCATATTATTATAAAAACTATCAGCGGTGATACTCAGCGTATTACTTATGCCAATAAGTTTGATGAAAAACTGGGCAAGATGACGGATATCACTATTGAAGAATTTAATAAAGGTAAAATTTCCCGTATCCAGACTGCCAAGGAAGGTTATTGGGAAAACGGTAACTGGCGTGTACTGAATGGCAATGTATTTGCCCTTGATGATCAAGATGGTGTGCAGAGCAGTGCGAAGTTCAAAGAGCAGATTATTCCGCTGAACTTTTCGCCGAAGCAGATTTCCTGGGAGCAGAAAGAGCCTGAGGAAATGACGATTCGCGAGCTGCGTGAATATATTGGTATGCTGGAAGCGCAGCATACTTCTGCAGCGCGTCAGTGGTGTGAAATTTTTATGCGCCTTAATATTCCGCTGGCAAGCTTTTTCTTTGCGATGATTGGTGCCTGCCTGGGCACGCAGAAGCAGCGCACAAGCTCTTCTATCGGTCTTGGTATCAGCATCATCGTTATCTTTATCTATTACGCAGTTATGACCTTTACCACTGGCCTGGGCAAGGGCGGTGCGATGCCTCCGCTGCTGGCCTGTGCTTTGCCGAACATTTTGTGCCTGGGGATTGGTTTATATCTGATGAAGCAGAAAAATGCTTAAACTATTTTGATGAGATGTTTATGGAGGTGAGTACTTGGTAGGTATTAGGCTGATTATTATCATGGCTGTTGTAGGCGGTTTTATTGCTTTTCTTGCTGATAAAATGGGCAGCAAGATAGGTAAAAAAAGAATGTCCGTCTTTGGCCTGCGTCCCAAACATACGTCTATTTTGCTTACCGTACTCAGCGGTACGATTATTGCCGTATTGACTATCAGCGTTATGGCCATTGCGTCACAAAGTGCGCGCACTGCTCTTTTTGGTATGGATAAGCTGCAGCAGGAGCTGAAGCTGTTAAACCAGGAAAAATCTGACGCTGCCATTGCTTTGGAGGAGGCAAAGGGCAGGGTTGATGAGCAGAACAAAAAAATCACGACGCTGGATGCTAAAATTAAAGAGGCTACAGCTGAAAACGATGCGATGGAAGCTAAACTTTCTGAGCTAAACGATATGTATGCACAGGCACAGAGCGAAGTTGGTTCGCTGACTGCTTCTAAAATGCAGCTGACAAACGAGGTTGCCGATCTGGAAAAAACTACGGAGGCATTGCGCAAGGGCATTATCAATATGCGCGAAGGTCAGGTGTACTACCGTGCTGGCGAGGTTGTCTTTGCCGGTGTAATGCGCGGCGGTTTAAAGCACGAGGAAAATCTTGTGCAGATGAACTGGCTGCTGCAAAGTGCTAATGAGGCTGCCTTGCAGCGTCTGGGCGTACATCGTGAGGAAAAACCGTTGCAGGCTATCTGGATTAGTAAGAGTGTTGTTGATAATGCTGTGGCGAAGTTAGATAAGAGCAAAGGCAATATGCTGTTTCGTATCCGCACTGTGGCTAATATTATTGTGGGTGAGCTTGCCGTGTGCGATGTGGAGATGGTAGATAACCAGTTTATCTATCCGAACGGTACCTTGATTTTGAGCAAGGATTATCAGCTGGCAGGAGAAGCTTCTGCTTACGAAAATATTTTGATGCAGTTCCTTGCTGATATTAATCATATTGCAGTGCAGTCCGGCGTTCTTCCTGACCCGATGACAGGCAAGGTAGGCAGCATGGATGCCGCAACGATGATTGAAGCGACGAATGCTATGCGCAAAACAAATGGTAACTTTACGCTGCGTGCTTATGCAAAAGGCGATATTACTACAGCCGGGCCTGTACGTGTAAGGCTGGAGG
>CAVKDE010000003.1:0-5567 GCA_963654835.1 Duodenibacillus sp.
AGTATATACTACGAATCACTTAAAAGCAAGAAAAATTTCGGCTAAAACGTATCTATACTTACGTTTTAGCCGAAATTGTGCATTTTTTACTTTATTTTTTATGTTTCATATAACTTATTATGAGAACACTTTTCACCTCTTCTAACTTTATTTCATCAAAATCAAAAAGGTCAAAGAACTCCTTAACTGCTTTTCCTAAATCCCTATTTAGATTATCCTTACCCTAACAATGGTACTGATTACAATACTCAGTATATAAAGACCTATCATTTTGAATCATAAGAAAAACTTGATATTGCAATTTACGTTGAGATTAAATTTCACCTATCTATTATTTTTCAAAAACGACTGCATAACTTCGCAAGATACCGTTTCTTTGATTTTCAATCAATATCTTATCCGCATCTTCAACAGAAATAACTACATCACATTTATTTGTAGCTCTATCTCGCAAGCTGACCATTTTTACAACCAATGGATTGCTACCAGCTCTTGATTGCCCTATACCAACCGTTTGCCAAGAAACGCTCCCATCAGCATATTCTACAATACCATGAGAAATTGCATAATCTTTATCAACATTATGTACACCATAAATTGCGCGACCATTAGTATCATAAATAACAGGGCAGAATGTACGCACTAACGCACTACCTTTGGCATCAATTACCAGTCCTGTATAACCACCATTAACCTTAGCTTGTAGTTCAGGCTTATATGTTTTCAAAGCTGAAGCAGATGGCTCTTGGATCGGTTCAGGTGTATAATTACCCATTTTAGCATCAATAGCTACGTCAGCCACTGAACCAACACCATACTCTGGAACTGACAAAGTAACATGATATCCACCATCTTCAATTCCTTCACTTACTACTCTTGCACCAGTAATTACACCATTAACTTTTGTTTTTACAACATCACTCTGTAACAAAAAATTATCCATTGTAGACTCAGCATCAACTGTTGTGCCTTTAATCATTTCAACCAAATTACGCTGAGCGTCCATAATTGCTGCTCTACGTGCCATCATTTTAGCTCTTGCTAAAGGCATACCGGAAGGTACAGCACCATAACCATCAGCTGTGATTTGTTCTGAGCTCTCCGCAGCAAAAGCAGCCTGCACAGGCAAAATATTCTGCACATATGCACAAGGCACGCTTCCTACTCCAAAACTTAACACCATAGACAGCGCGGTAGCAGCTAACATTTTTTTCATAACAACAACGCCTCCTCACTTTATTTGTGGCTTTGCCAATAGCCATAAGTAATATCAGCCAGATATTTTGATGACTTAACGGCAGCAACCTGAGTAACAATTTGCAAAGCATCTTCTAGCGTTTCGCGGCTCGCACTATAATTATCATTATAACTACCTATACGCAAAACCTTATCCTGCTCTAACTTGACAACTTCAACATTACAACGCACTTCTGCATAAGCACTATCCTGATACTTTTCTGTATTGATTACTTTAATTTCACCAATAACAGCAAGGCTTATTTCAGGAATCTCTACAATCCCGGAAACGATATTCTTTTTATAATCTTCATACGTATCATATGAATCAAGACCTTTTACAGTATCAAGCATCTGCATAACAGCGTCTCCTGCTGTATCAGACCCCAAGGCCCGGAAATTATATATTTTAAAAGCTTCTTCATATTTTGTAAGAACATCATAGCCTAAATGTCCAGTTTTGATTTCTTCCGGCACGCTACTCAAACGCACCAAAAAGATTGCTTTATCTTTACGATTTTGCTTCTGCAACAACTGAACCTGCTGTTTTAAACGTTCGCTAATACGTTGAAAATTGACCGGAACATCACAAAAGAGTAATACTTTGCCGTCTAGCTTCTGTTTTTTGAGTATCTTGACTTCGCCATCAATAAACTCTTCATAATTTAAGACAAGTTGCTGATATAAACTATCCGTTTCAGAACTTGGCGCTATAAACCGAGCGGCGGCCTTCTTGACAGCTTTTTTCTTAGCATCTTTGAGAGCACTTTCTTCAAATTTATTGCCGACAGCTAAGGCAACTCCGCATGATTTCATCATGCCGACGCTATATTGCACATTCGTATTAACAGGGTTTTCTTTATCCTGTACAGTATCAGCAAATACTAAATTTACGGGTAGCAATACAGCAATAAGCGTTGCGGCTAAATAATTAGATAGTTTCATCATCTTGCTCCTAACATAATTATCGTTTTGGTATTTCCTAGATCATCACTAACGGAATTACTGCTATGGGGATAATGCGCAGCTAACTGTCGCAATACTTCTCGTACTAAATCATTTAGCTTCGCATATTCTTGCGTATACACAGCGACCACAAACTGTCCTTCATTATTGAAGACACTGCGGTCAATTTCGCAATTAGCATTTTCTAAAGCTGCTAAAATATTATCGCTATCAGTGCTCCTGTTATAAATATCTTGGAAAATAAAAGTTGCTTCAATTTCTCGCCTTCCGCCCTGTTCTTCATATTGAACTGTCACGGCTGTTTGTTCGGCTAAACTGCCAGCTGCTTCTTCTAGCACCAATTTTTTCGCATTAAATTCTGCTTCTTCAGGCGTCGTACCCATAGCAGTAGCATATTTGCTCAACGCATCAACACTGCTGGAGTCATAACCTATAAGCTCTATAGAAGCCTGTGCTGTCGCAACATAAACATTACTTACAGCAGTCGCAGGTTTCACCGTTTTTACAGAACCTCTGACAATAGACTTAGCACCCGTTCCTTCCAGCCGGCCGATTCTGCGTAGCTCAGGATAGAGTTGTAGCTTATTTAATTTTAAATTGTCACTGCTGCCTAAAAAACTCAGTATATGATCGTTCCGCTTAATTCTACCGAAGCCTGCTTCTTTAAGGCAAGCGATCATCTGGCTGCTCCAGTCCCATGTTCCTTCGGCTGACTCATCTGTAATAGCTATATCCATACTGCCACGCGAACTATTTCTATCCAACGTGCTCAACATAGTTTTTACATCTGCTTGTGCCAATTCTATAGGCTTTGCGCCTGCTTCCAAATCAAGGACAACAGTATAATAAGTTCCGTCATTACTTTCGCTTACTACTTTTTTTATAACAACAAAACCCTCGGATTTAGAAACTATCCTATCGCGCACCAGCAAAAAATTTTCCATTTCGCTTTGGGAATTAACTTTTACGCCAATCCTCTCTTCCACAAACGTCCTCATCGCTTCACGCCGTGCGTTCTCTTTAGCCTTTACCAAATTGCCGTTTTCAATGTAAGCCATGCCTGTAACCATTTGTGCCTGCGCGACTAACGAAAAAGATAAAACAAATAAAGCGCCTAATATACTTATGCTCAATCTCTTGTTCATAAAGCACCCACTTTACTTTTTCTTTAGCTGTTGGCCTAATTCTAGTGCCGCATCGTTGAAAATGCCCCAGAAATTATACTCATATTGATGATTTAAATCTTTTGGTATGCGGTAAGTCGTTACCGACCTCGTTGCAGCTATCTGTTTTTCCTTCATTCCTTCATATGCCGACAAGCCAACTGCGATATTAAAATCTAGCATCACACTATATTCGTTAGCCAGGCGCATATCAGCATCAAAAGCGTCTACCGAAAGTTTTATGGGTACATCTGCACTTTCTTCCTGTTCCGAAGCATATTCGCCACTATTAATCAAACCACCTGTAATATGTTGGACAACAGCTTTCTTCCAACGAGTACCGCTAAAAGGACTAGGCAGCACGATTCTATCACTATACTTAGCAGCATATTGATTACTAAAACTGCTTGCAAGGACAGCTTTGGTAGCCGTTTTATTATCTAAATCCATATTGCTCATTGTTTGAGGAAAGCTAATATCCTTTACCTGATACGTTGGCAGATAAGGATTAGCCAATTGTTTCTCCAAATTAGCAGGAAAGCTTATTTCATCCACCAGCTGTTCGATATTATACAAAAACTGTTCTTTCAAAACAGACTCAGGCAACGGTTCTGTCAGCGCATCATCAAGACTACCGCCCAAAACAGCCTGATTAGCCAACGGAAGATTATAATATATTTTAAGATTGCTGCCGTCAAACCCGCAGAGCAAAATATTCATTTCCGCACGCACATCATAACGGTAATAATGCAAATTTTTGTATTCTATGACTCTGCTTTGATGCATATCGCTAGTAATGACCGGCACGATAGCGAAATAATCATCTTGCTGCATTTTGCTTTGCCAATCATTATTCTGATAATCATCTATAACCACAGTTTTAAAAGGAAGTTTGCCAGCAGCGCGTAACTGCTCCAACTTATCATTTATCATTCTGCCTGATTCAGCTAAAATTTTCGTATCAACCAAAGCAGACCCTTTACGAACTTCTACGCCGTCAACAACCTGTTTATCCCATAGCACTTCACTAGCAAAAGAGCTTGCATTCCAAAGAACGCAAGCTCCTACTATGAGAAGCACGCTAAGGTACTTTCTCATATCCATAATCATCACTTAACAATATCTAAGCATTCGTTAGCAATGCTTTCGGCATCGGCAGCCTTAGCATTTTTGATAGCTTCGTCACTAACGCCAAAATCATTTTTTAATGTATCTACAACTTGATTATATTCAGAAATAGCTGTCTTAGATTGAGAAGCTAATTCAGAACCTAATTTAAAAGTAGAAATAGCACCATTGATTTTATTCAAAGCCATAGGATTGCTGCCAGCAGATTTAAGCGCAGAACTAGCTTCCTTCAACGCAGCCGGTGCCTTCGTTGCTACAACGACATAATTTATATTTGCAGCCTGTTGGTAACTTTTACCCGTTTTAATTGCAGCAGCTAATTGATCCACCTGAACTTTATTTTCAGCAGCTAATTTTTTAGCATCAGCAGATAACTGTTTCACTTGTTTGTCAAGAATGCTCTTCGCAGTCTTGATATTTTTTGTACCACCTTTACTATTCAGGGAAGCTGCAGCTTGAGCCAATTCTTTATTAGAACAGCCCAAAGCATCATTTACAACCATATAAGCTTTAATTTGTGCATACAAAGCACCATTCATATATTTTAAGACCTCTGTTTGTTTGCTAGTAATATCACTAGTATCTACAGCAGTTTTACTTTCAGAAGAAGTTGCCGCAACAGGAGATTTTGCAGTTGTAGCGCCACCAATTTTTGGCAGACCAAACCCAGCGAAACAAGTAGAAGACATAGCAACCATCGTAGCTACAGTAGCAGCCACAGCAAATTTTTTCATCATAATTCTTCACTCCTTAAAGCTCATTTTTTATCACCAATGTAAAGTTCAGCAAAAAATATTTAAGCTGCCCTCACATTTTAATTTTAGCGCAATTTGCGCTAAAAAGCAAGTGATTATATCATCTATTTTTATAATACTATTGGGTGATAAAAATGTATCAACGTATACGTGATCTGCGAGAAGATAAAGATATGACGCAACGGGAAATGGCAGAGGTTCTGCATTGCTCACAACGAGTTTACAGCAATTATGAAAAAGGTGAGCGTGATATTCCCACAGAAATTCTCATTGCTCTATCACGTTTTCACAAAACAAGTACAGATTACATTCTAGGCTT
>CAVKDE010000003.1:5577-26079 GCA_963654835.1 Duodenibacillus sp.
AGGCTTAACCAACAAAAAATGAGGAGTTACTTCTAATTCAACACGCTATGTGCAAACTAAAAAGTAACTCCTCATTTTTACTTTAAATCCGTATTGCAGAGCAACATCGCCTACAAACATCACTGCAAGATTTGCTTTTTCTCCCAATTTTATAGTAGTTTTGGGAGAAAAGCATAAACATATAATAAATTATCCTCTTACATAAAATGTTGCTCTGCCAGCACCATGTTTAACAACAAATCCTTCTGCCACTAGCCTTTTTAAAGCTGCTTCTACCGAAGAACTACCAATGCTCGGACAATTTAGCAAAACATCTTGCTTAGTAAATTTGCCCAACTTCTGCATAACATACAATTTAACAATATCATAAGCCGTACTTTTGCTCCCAGCCTGCTCTGCTATAGTAATACGTTCTTCAAAATCACGATAACAAGACAAAATAATCCCCAGCATATACTTTACAAAAATTTGTGGTTTATTTTCTTCTGTATGCCAGCCTTTATCTGCTTCTGCCAAAGCTTCGTAATATGTTTCTTTAGTATCTGCAATTGCTTTTTCAATGCTCACATATTGACCAACCATATACCCACTGCGATATAAAAGCAATAACGTAAGCAATCTACTCATTCTGCCATTACCGTCATTAAAAGGATGAATGCAAAGAAAATCTAAGATAAAACAAGGTATCAGAATCAATGGGTCAATTAATTCCTCTTGTAATACTTCGTCATAACTTGTGCAAATTTTTTCTACAGCTGCAGGAGTTTCATAAGGCGCAAGTGATTTAAAAAGCACCTGCATTTCACCATTAGGTAAACGCATATCAATTTCATTAGCAGAAGTTTTGAATTTCCCACCATAAGAAAAACTGGTAAATTTCAATAAATCTCTGTGTAATTGCAAAATATAATTAGCTTTAATAGGAATATATTGATAATTTTCATGAATAAGGTTTAAAACATTTCTATATCCCAAAATTTCTTTTTCATCGCGATTTCTAGGAGTTGTTTTATCTTCACACAATTGCTGAAGACGTGTTTTCGTTGTTACAATCCCTTCAATTCTATTGGAAGCTTCCGTACTTTGGATTTTAGCAATTTCAACTAACCGCTCTAATTCCACTGGCTTTTGTCGTATGTAAAGTTCCTGCCTGCCCTTACATTCGTGAATTTTAGCTATATATGATAAAATTTCATTATCCCATAGCTCCATCGCTAATTTTTTATAATCAAAATCTCGCACTTTTATCCCTTCTTTCTCCCAACGCTCTTCTTTTTCTCCCAATTTTATAGTGGTTTTGGGAGAAAGTCAATCACTTTGGGAGAAAACCTAAGCCTATAATAACAAATCCCCTGCACCCACCAATTTGACGAATGCAGGGGATAATTATTTTTCTTTATCAGCCGATTTCCGCTTCTTTTTCAGTACCACGTACATTGATAGGATGATTATGCTCATCAACCATTACAACCTTCGGTACATAGGTTTTAGCCTCTTCTTCCGTCATGAGGCTGTAAGCGATGATGATAACAGTGTCACCGACAAGCACTTTGCGTGCTGCTGCACCGTTTAAGCAGATAACACCGCTGCCACGCTCGCCCGCGATAACATAGGTTTCCAAACGGTTGCCGTTGTTGTTATCCACAATTTGTACGCGTTCGCCCGGCAGAATACCAGAACGCTCCAAAAGCTCGCTGTCGATAGTAATGCTGCCCATATATTCCAAATTAGCCTGGGTTACAGTTGCGCGATGAATTTTGCCATGATGCATAGTATAAAGCATATTATTTTTCCTCCAAAACTACATTATCAATCAAACGGGTAGTACCAAATTTTACTGCTACAGCCAAAAGATTGCTTCCTGCCATAGGGTTTGCTACAAGTTTCAGCTCCGGCAGAGCATAAATTTCTACATAATCAATATTGGCCATCGGTTCTTCTTTAATAGAAGCAGTTACAGCAGCAGTGATTTTAGCTGCATCACGTTCGCCTGCTACATATTGTTCCTTAGCAGCTTTCAGGCTGCGGCTTAAAACTAAAGCAGCTTTGTGTTCTGCTTCACTCAGATAAGTGTTGCGGGAGCTTTTTGCCAAACCATCAGCTTCACGCACAATAGGCATAATACGCAATTGAATGTTGAAGAACAAATCTTTTACCATGCGTTTTAAAACTTCTACCTGTTGTGCATCCTTTTGACCAAAATAAGCACGGTCAGGCTGTGCTAAATTAAATAATTTAGTAACAACAGTCGTTACACCACGGAAGTGAATCGGGCGGGTACGACCGCATAAAACTTTCGTGATATCACCAGTTACTTCAACCCAGGTTGCATCTTCGCTCGGATACATTTCTTTAGGAGAAGGAGCAAACACAACATTGGCACCCATGCTCTCTGCTAATTTGCAATCTGCTTCTAAAGTACGCGGATAAGCGTCTAAATCTTCATTAGGGCCAAATTGGGTGGGATTTACAAATACGCTTACTACGACAAAATCATTTTCCTTATTTGCTGCGCTGATTAAGGATGCATGGCCTTCATGCAAGGCACCCATAGTAGGAACAAGGCCAATAGTTAAGCCTTGAGCTTTAGCTGCGGCAATTTCTTCACGCAGCTCTGCAACTGTATGTACTAATTTCATGTTCATCAACCTTTCTTCTTCCTGATCGCAAAAGACGCTTTTGCAAAGCCAAGGCTGTGGAATGTCTTTAATATTTGTCGAAACATATAAAAAGCGCATTCCGGTACGGAATGCGCATAAAATAGCCTATGTTTTTGCGTCTTCGTCCCGGTCTTATAGATCCAAGCGATTATTGACTATAAATTTTTAGATAAACTTCATTGCTCCCTGCTCCAGCGCACTAACTGTGCTACTGTGCAACAATCAAATTTACCGCACTTATAATAGCACAGAAAAAGCCAATTGGCAAGCAAAATATGGTATAATAATGATAATAATTTATAAGGAGGTCATCACATGCCCTACATAAACATCAAAATCACTAAAGAAGGTAACATCACTCCCGCACAAAAGCGTGCTTTAATTGAAGGCGCAACCAACCTCTTGCACGATGTTTTAGGCAAAAATAAAGCTACTACCGTTGTCACTATTGACGAGGTGGACACTGATAACTGGGGTATTGGTGGTGTGCCTGTTACAGAAATTCGCCAAAAAGCAGCAGCAAAAAAATAATTTTCCGAGAAAATTTTAGTGATGCAGAAAAATATTTCTCGTTAACCACAAGATAAGCTCTGACAGATAGCTACAAGCACAAAATGTAGCTATCTGTCTTTTTTCTTGCGCCTTAGCGTTTGGTTAACCATACCGTTTTACTAGGTTGACAATAAAATTTGCACAGCGTATACTTAAGCTATATTCAAGTTAACCGTATTTTATCGCAAGTTAACCAAAATAAATTATGAAGGTGAAAGTTATGAGTAAAGGTCTTTTTATTACAGCAATTGGTACTGATGTTGGCAAAACCTATGTCACAGGCTTGCTCGTTAAACGCCTGCGCGATGCTGGCGTAAATGCAGGCTATTACAAAGCCGCACTAAGCGGAGCAGAAGAACAGCCTGACGGTACATGGCTGCCTGGTGATGCTGCTTTTGTAGCTAAGCTCGCAGGCATTCCTGCCAAACCGGAAGAACTTGTTTCCTACATTTATAAAGAAGCAGTTTCGCCGCATCTTGCAGCACTGCGCGAAGGCAATCCTGTGGAAATGGAAAAGGTTGAAGCAGATTATAAAGCAGCACTTGCCAAATATGATTACGTAACCATGGAAGGCAGCGGCGGCATTATCTGCCCCATCCGCTGGGACGGAGAACACATCCTGCTCGAAGACATTATCAAATATTTAGGTTTAGGCGTGCTGGTTATCTCTAACGCTGCGCTTGGTTCCATCAACAACTGCGTGCTGACCATTTCTTATCTCAAGCAGAAAAATATCCCTGTACGCGGTATTATTTTAAACAACTACGATGGCACGGATTTCATGCAGGCAGATAACAAACGCATGATGGAAGAACTCACCGCTGTTCCCGTCCTCGCCTGCGTACCGCCAAATGCTAAAGAAATCAAGATTGATGTAGAAGTACTTAAAGGATTATACAAATAAATTGGAGTTAGAAAGACTATTAGCTAACAAGACAGGCTCTCCTTAGGGAGAGCTGTCGCCTGCAAGGCGACTGAGAGGGGTCTGCACTTTTTATGCTTACAAAAGCTTATTTTAAACGAAACCCCTCTCCGTCATCGCTACGCGATGCCACCTCTCCCCAAGGAGAGGCTCGTTCACAAAACACTCATCAAACTTCAATTTACAAACTTAGGAGGAAAGAAAAATGAACGATAAAATAGCAGATTTACAACAAAGAGATTTAGCACACATCTGGCATCCCTGCTCCCAAATGAAAGATTACGAAACCTTGCGCCCCATCATCGTCGACCACGCCAAAGGTCCTTACCTGTACGCTGCCGACGGCACAAAATATCTTGATATCATCAGCAGCTGGTGGTGCAACCTCTTAGGCCACTGCAACCCTAAAATCAATGCTGCTATTAAAGAGCAGATTGAGCAGCTTGAACACGTTATTTTCGTCAACTTTACGCATGAACCTGCTATTAAGCTGTGCGAAGAACTTGTCGACGTTCTCCCCAAAGGTTTGAATAAATTTAACTTTGCTGATAACGGTTCTTCTTCCGTAGAAATCGCTTTAAAAATTGCTTTCCAATATCAGCTGCAAACAGGCCATCCGGAAAAGCAGCGTTTCATGTGCCTCAGTGAAGGCTATCACGGCGAAACGATCGGTGCACTTTCTGTAGGCAGCATGGATTTATTCGCGCAGATGTATAAACCCATGATGATGAACAATATCCACGTACAGGCACCTGATTGCTATCGCTGCCCTTTCAATAAAGATAGAGAACATTGTGCATGTGAATGCTTCAAATTTGCCGAAGAAGAATTTGCCAAACACGCAAAAGAAACCGCAGCCATCATCGTTGAACCTATTGTACAAGGCTGCGCCGGTATGCGTATTTATCCTGCACTCTATTTGCAAAAGCTGCGCAAGCTGTGCGATGAATACGGCGTACTCTTAATTGCGGACGAAATTGCCACAGGCTTTGGTAGAACAGGTAAAATGTTCGCCTGCAACCACGCTGGCATTACACCTGATATCATGTGCATCAGTAAAGCGCTTACAGGCGGTTATCTGCCCATGGCCATTGTCTGCACGACAGATAAAATTTACGATGCCTTTTATGATGATTATAACAAAGGCAAACAGTTCATGCACAGCCATACTTATGCAGGCAACCCTATCGGCTGCGCCACCGCCCTCGCTGTGCTGAAAATTATGAAGGAAGAAAAAATCTTGGAACATGCTGCGGAAAAAGCAAAATACTTCCATGCTGCACTGCAAGATACTTTTGGCAGCCACAAAAACATCGGTGAAATCCGCCATATCGGTTTAATCAATGCCATGGAGCTTGTTACCGATAAAGACAGAAAAATAGGTTTTGACAGCGATTTGCGTATCGGCTACGAAATTTACAAGAAAGCTTTGACGCATGGCCTGCTCCTGCGTCCGTTAGGCAATGTTATTTATTTCAACCCGCCTTTGAATATTGAAACCGAGGATCTAGATAAAGCTGTAGCGCTGGCTAAACAATCTATGGACGAAGTGTTGCACTAAGGAGTAAACAATGAAAAACCTGAGTATGAAAGAACTGACGACAACAGCACTCTTAGGCGTTCTGATTTTAGTTTCCGGATCTTTTAAGATTCCCTCGCCCATTGCCGGGGGCGAGTTCCAGCTATCTGCGCCCATTGCCGTTTTAATCTGTGCCTGCTTCGGCTTCAAGCGTTACATCATCGCCGGTGTGCTGGCAAGTTTACTTGGCATGATGCTGGGTATGCACAATATTATTAACGTGTTGGTACAAATGGTGTTCCGCATCGTTGCTGGTGGTACGCTGGCACTTTTAGGCACGAACCTGCTCACGGTGGCTTTAAGCGGACCGCTTGGTACTTTTGCCGCCCGCCTTGTGCTGTGGCAGGTAACAGGCGTCAGCTGGATGGTGCTCACGGCAGCCGCTGTACCCGGTATGATTTTCACCGCCATTGCCGCTGGTGCTTTTTACAAGCCAGCACAAAAACTCATCAGAACAGTTGTCAAAGTAAGCTAAAGGAGAATTACCATGCCTTTATATAGTATCAAAATGCGTGCTGCCAAAGGTGATTTACATGTCAGCGGCGCAGAACGCATTATTCCGCAAGAGGATATCAGCGGCGCAGTCAGCGCGCTCACCGAGCGCGCACTGCACCATGGCCTTGGCCGTGCTGATTTCATCAATATTAAAATGGAAGAAGTTAAACCTGCGCAGTTAGAATATCTTGACGCGCTGCCTGTCAACAAGCGTCCTGCGCAAACTGTTGAAGAAACCTATAAAATCATGCGTGAAATGTTGTGTGAACTTGGTTTAGCAGCCAAAGCTGATGAACTTATCGACATTTTACGCCACAACCACCCCATGCGCGGTGCAGTGCTCTACGACGTTGCTACAAGTACACGCCTGGAACCTGATCACGAACGCGGCATCAGAGTAACCTATATGGATGCTGCCGGTGCAGCCTCCTCTAGCAGCTGCAAAAACCACTTCCGTGAAGCCATTGTACTCGCCACGAAAGTTGTGCATGCGCCTGGCATTATTGCCGAACTGTGCCTTTCGGATGACCCGGATTACCTCGTAGGTTATCTGGCATCTTTAAAGCACGGTTATGTGCGCCTCATGCCGATGAAAGAAATGGGCAACCCGCATGGCGGGCGTGTCTTTATTTTTGACAGCACTAAAGCTAAAGCAGAAGAGGCTATTCACTATCTGGAAAAACAGCGTGTACTCGTGCGCGGCCTGCCTGTAGAAAAGCCTGCCAACCCTGATCCGCAGCAAATTTTTGCAGACGAGCTAAAAAAGCTCAAAGAGCAAAGCCTGTACCGCTCCATGCGCACTATGGATAGCGAGCAGAGCAAATACGTGGAAATGCAAGGGTGCAAAGTGCTCATGTTCGCGTCGAACAGCTATCTCGACCTCGCTGCAGATGCACGCGTTAAAGAAGCAGCTGCCACAGCAGCAAAAAAATGGGGTGCTGGCAGTGGCGGCAGCCGCCTGACCACAGGCAATACCAAGCTGCATGAATCACTGGAAAACAAACTTGCGCAATTCAAAGGCACGGAAGCAGCACTTGTTTTTAACACAGGCTATATGGCAAATGTAGGCATTATCTCGGCACTTGCAAGCAGCGAAAGCGTTATCTTTAGCGATGAATATAACCACGCCAGCATTATTGATGGCGCACGCCTTTCCAAAGCACGCATCGTTGTTTATAAGCACAACGATATGCAGGATTTAGAAGAAAAAATTCTTGCTACTCCCTGCAGCCGCGGACTAATCGTCAGCGACGCAGTCTTCAGCATGGACGGCGATATTGTAGATTTACCTGCACTTGTCGCTCTTGGTAAAAAATATCACCTGCTCACGATGATTGATGAAGCACACGCAACAGGCGTTATTGGTAAAACAGGCCACGGTACGGTAGAACATTTCGGCAACACTTGTAAACCAGATATTCTCATGGGTACGCTGAGCAAATCGCTCGGTGCGGAAGGCGGTTATGCCTGCGCCAGCAAGGTAATTATCGAATATCTCAAAAATAAAGCGCGCAGCTTTATCTTCGCCACCTCGCAGGCTCCTGCAACACTCGCCGCTGCCCTCAAAGCCATTGAAGTGTTAGAGGAAGAACCCAAGCGGGCGCAAAATTTGCAGCATAATGTAGACTTCTTTTTACAAGCCTTGCACGCAGAAGGCGTAGAGGCGTATTCCCCCACCGCCATCATTCCCATTATCATCGGCGATGAAGCGACATCATTAAAGGTTGCTGATGAACTTTTAGCAAACGGCGTACTCGCCCCCGCTATCCGCTACCCGACGGTAGCAAAAGGCACGGCGCGCCTGCGCATTGCGCTCATGGCCACACATACGGAAGAAGAACTGACAAAAACTGCCAAACTGATTGGCGAAGCGATAAGAAAATATCAAGCGTAAGCAAAAATAAACGAGCTGGTTTTAGCAAAACGCTAAGCCAGCTCTTATTTTTTCTCTTTTGCCTAAGTCAGCAAGCAATGTTATAACGATATTTTACTCCACCTTAATCAGATTGCTGATATACGGACGCTTGCCACTCAACACATCATTATAAAAATTCTGCTTCCACTCAATATACGCCATGCTCTCCTTGAGCTTATTCATTTCTTCCTGCAACGCCTCCTGCTTATGCGCCAAAATTTTTTGACGTGCTTCGATACTGGAAGGTCCTTCGAGGCACAATGCCAGATATTCCTTCATCTCCTCAATCGACATCCCGCATTTTTTCAGGCAGTTCAAATCTTTTATCCACTTTACCGTCGCATCATCAAAATAGCGGCGGTTATTTTTATCCCGATGCACATTGGGAATCAATCCCTCGTTGCAATAAAACTTCAGCGTCTGATAAGTAAGGCCTGTTTCCCGACACGCTTCCATCATCGTATACATAGCCAAAACCTCCTCAAAAAAATTTTTTCAAAAAGTGCTTGACCGATTGTTGCTATCGGTTGTTATACTTCAATTGTAGCTTGAAAGAAACACAAAGTCAAAAAACTTACCTTATTATAATAATAAACAGAAAGAAGGATTTTCACTATGGATTATGTAACTTTAGCTAATAGCGTAAAAATGCCGCAACTCGGTTATGGCGTATACCAGGTAACGAAGGAAGAATGTGAACGCTGCGTGCTCGACGCTCTCGAAGTTGGCTACCGCGCTATTGACACCGCGCAAAGCTATTTCAATGAAGCAGAAGTTGGCGACGCACTGCAAAAAAGCGGACTTAAACGTGAAGAAATCTTTTTGACCACCAAAGTCTGGATTGAACATTATGGTTATGAACAAGCGAAAGAGTCTGTCCTAAAATCTATGGAAAAACTCAAAACCGATTACATCGACCTCGTGCTGCTACACCAGCCGTTTGCTGATTATTATGGTGCATATCGCGCACTGGAAGATTTATATGAAGAAGGCAAACTGCGTGCTATCGGCGTATCCAACTTCTATCCTGACAGACTTGTCGACATCGCTTCTTTTGCACGCATCAAACCGATGGTCAACCAGATTGAAACGCATCCGCTGAACCAGCAGATTAAAGCACATGAGTGGCTCAAAAAATATGGCGTTATCCATGAAGCCTGGGCTCCGTTCGGCGAAGGACGCGGCAATATGTTCAGCAACCCTGTGCTGCAAGCCATCGGCGATAAATACAACAAAACCGTTGCTCAAGTTATCCTGCGCTGGCAGCTGCAACGCGGCATTGTCGTTATTCCCAAATCCACACATAAAGAACGTATGGCGCAAAACCTCGATGTATTCGACTTCACGCTGACGAATGAAGATATGCAGGCGATTGCTTCTCTTGATACTAAAACAAGCTCCTTCTTCTCTCACCAGGACCCTGCGATGGTAGAATGGTTCGTGAAAATGGTGGAAGAACGCAAAGGTAAATAAACCATGAAACGCATATTTTTCCTTCTGGCTATCGCCATGCTTGCACTACTTGGCGTCGCCTGCGCCAGCAATACAAACACTGCTGCGTCAGCCAAAACTAACAATATTCAAGCTACAGCTAATGCAAGCACCAACTCTTTAGCTGGCAAAAAAATCCTCGTTACTTATTTTTCCGCAACGAATAATACTAAAAACGTCGCTGAAGAAATTGCCAAAGCCACAGGCGCAGACCTCTATCGTATTGAAGCAGCACAAGCCTACGCTACCAACCCTTACGACAGCAGTGACCGCATCAAAAAAGAAGCGTTTGAAAATCTGCGTCCTACGGTAAAAAATCCGCTACCTGCCAGTGAGCTGGCGAAATATGACGTTATCTTCGTCGGTTCGCCTATCTGGTGGCATCAGCCGGCGATGGTTGTCTGCACCTTTCTCGAAGGCTATGATTTAAGCGGAAAAACTATCGTGCCTTTCTTCACCTACGGCGCACGCAGCTATCTGAACGAATCCATGCAGCGCATTTATAAATCTACGCCGAATTCTGTTCATGTTCCTTCAAAGCTGCCCGAAGATATTGATCCTGATAATATCCAGCAGCCGCAAAATGATGACGATGGTATCATCATGCCTGCCGACGTTGATAATATTGACGCATGGCTCAAAGCCTTGCAGCTAAAATAATGCCGAAATTGCCCAGCACGTTGAAAAATGGCTCCAAAGCGTTAAATAAGCCTTCTTGACAATATCCCATAATTTGCTAAGATATAGCTGATAACTTTTTAGCTGCCACTAGCGCAGCTAAAATATTTTTTGGAGGAAAATATTATGGAAAAGAAAGTATTGATCTTATCAGGCAGTCCGCGCCAAGGCGGTAATTCCGACCTTTTGTGCGACGAATTTATGCGTGGAGCACAGGAAGCTGGTCACAATGTAGAAAAAATCCGCATTGCCAGCAAAAAAGTTGCGCCGTGCTCCGGCTGCTACTATTGCCGCGACCATCAAGGTGCGTGCGTGCACAAAGACGACATGGCAGAAATCCTGCAAAAAATGATTGATGCCGATGTACTCGTGCTTGCCAGCCCTGTATATTTTTATTCTATTGACGCGCAGCTTAAAGCAGTCATTGACCGCACGGTTGCACGCTGGCTGGAAGTTAAGAACAAAGAGTTTTATTACATCGCTACGATGGCAGATGAAGCACTTACTTCTGCGGATAGAACTATCGAATGCTTCCGCGGTTACGCTGATTGCGTAGAAGGCGCAGTAGAAAAAGGCGTTATCATCGGCAACGGCGTTTATGAACGTGGTACAATTAAAAGCCATAAAGCTATGCAGCAAGCATATGCAATGGGCAAAAATGTGTAGTTGAAAAATGCAAATCACCAGACCCGAAAACACTTTACAAAATCTTTCCGTCGGCAGCAAAGAAATTAACGCCGCACGCATCGCCTTCTTTCTGCCAGGCTTTGTCGTTTCCACTTGGGCACCCATGATCCCTATGGTCAAGGCACGCTTAAACCTGGAAGCAGATGTGCTCGGTCTTTTACTTTTATGCATCGGTATTAGTGCTTTTATTTTTATGCCTCTCGCAGGTGCGCTCGTACAACGCTTTGGCTGCAAAAAAGTTGTTATCAGTGCGGCAACGCTCATGGCACTTGTTTCCGTGCTGCTTTCCTGCCTGCCTAATATCTGGACATACGCCATTGCTCTCGCCATTTTTGGCGCAGTCATGGGCATGACGGATGTCAGCATGAACACAAATGCTGTTATTGTCGAAAAAATTGCCGGTCGCAGGCTTTTAAGCAGTATGCACGCCTTTTGGAGCATTGGCTGTTTTGCCAGCGCAGGTCTTTTCAGCGTGCTTGCGTCATTTGGTCTAAATATAACGCTCATTGCTGCGCTGCACTGCGCCATCGTGCTGGCGTTGCTCGCCATCTTCGGCCGCCATCTGCTCAATTATAAAAGCCCTGGCGGTGAGAAGGCCTTTGCTCTTCCGCGAGGTATTGTTATAATTTTAGGCATTCTCGCCTGCATTTCCTTCCTTGTGGAAGGCGCAGTTATGGATTGGAGCGGTATCCTGCTGACAGAAGTAAAACATATGGACATGGCACTTGCAGGTACAGGTTACGCCATTTTCTCTGTGGCTATGCTTGTGATGCGTCTTTTAGGCGATAAAACGGTACAATTCTTAGGTGAAGAAAAAGCTGTTATCGGCGGCAGCATTTTAACAGCTATCGGTTTTGCCCTCGTTGTTATTGTAGATAACCTTTATCTTAACGCATTGGCCTTTATTCTTATCGGCGTAGGCTGCGCCAATATTGTACCTGTTTTCTATTCGCTTTTAAAATACCAGAAAGCAATGCCTATCAGTGCTGCTGTTACTGCTATCACCAGCCTTGGTTACACAGGCGTTATCCTCGGCCCTGCGCTTTTAGGCTTTGTTGCGCATGGTATTAATATCAGTGCTGTGTTTGAACTGGTTGCTGCACTGCTGGTTATAGAAGCAGTAATAGCAAAATATGTTTTCCACACACTAGATGTATAAAAAGAATTTTATATTAAGCTTTACAAAGCTGGTTTTAACGAACAATAATAAACTCTTTTTGACCCCGCCATAATGGCGGGGTTTTGTTTCATACAAAAAGCACCCTATCCCAACTACTAAATTAGGATAGGGTGTGAGAAAAATGTGCACCGGCTATTATAAAAACATCGCCATATACAGCGGCAAGACAATTTTTTTCCCGTTCACGCCGATGTTACCGGAAATCAATTTATAACCATAAGGTATCTGCGCCTGCTCTAGCAATCTGTTCAGCGATATAGTCGAGCCACGGTTAGCTTTAACTTCCACAGGCACAACCTTTGCCTCACGCACAAGCAAAAACTCTATTTCTGTATCACCATTTTGCGAACGATAATAATTCAGCTTATGCCCATTCTTTACCAGCATATCAGCAATTAAATTTTCATAGATTCCACCTTTGGCCGCTCCTGCCAAGGTATCATCAATGATAACTTGCTTCATATCATAGCCATACATAGCTGTTAATAAACCGCAATCTGCAAGATAGAGCTTGTACATATCCTCTTTTTCATACGCTGCCAACGGAAAAGTAGGCGTACTGACATTGTAACAAAGATGTACAAGATTAGCATCACGAAGCCACTCAATACTATTTTCAAATTTTCGCGCCGTTCCCTTTTTTTCTACAACTGAAAACTGAAACTTTTTATTTTCTTTAGCCAACTGCTTAGGAATAGAAAGATAACAGTTGCGTACTTTAGGTTTTTCCGTATTGCTAGCATACTTTGCCACATCTTCCTGATAGCTTGCCAAAATTTTTTCCTGTTCTTCCTGCACAAGGCCAAAATGTTTTGTTTCTACAAACTTATTGACAACCGCAGGCATACCGCCAACGACAAGATATTCCCTCAATAGCTTCAGCATTTGTTCATGTACTACCAGCGGCACAGCTTCCTGACGCATAAAATATTCTTTGAGCAAATCAATTTTTTCTTCTGCATAACCTAGCGCCCATAAATATTCCTCAAAATCGAGAGCATACATCATCACCTGTGTTTCGTAGCCTACGGGAATAGAGCTTACTTCTTTATAACTTATCCCCAAAAGCGAACCTGACGCAATAACATCATAACGATTATCTAACGCCAAAAATTTCAATGCGGTGCGTGCATTCGGACACATTTGGATTTCGTCCAAAAAAATTAACGTATCGCGTTCAATAAAACGGCTTTCCGGCAGTAAAAGTGATAGGCGTTTATAAATTTCTTCAGCAGATAATTCACCATTAAATACATCCAAAAGCTGTGGCGATTCAATAAAATTTATATAAATATAACTGCTATAATTTTTTCGTCCGAAGTAATCAATAATATACGTCTTACCAATCTGCCTTGCGCCCTTTACCAATAAGCACTCATGATCTTTATGCTGCTTCCATTCTTGCAATCTACTTAAAAACTTTCGCTTAAGCATTTCTTAGCCTCCAAGCATGATATTTGCTTTTATTATAACACTACAATAATACTTGCGCAAGAAAATGCAGATTTTTATGCCATTTTCTCGAAAAAAATGCAGCTTTTAGGAGTATTTTCTCAGAAAAAATGCAGCTTTTTAGAAAGCGTAAATTTCCACTCCCAGTATTATTTTAGGATAGATCCAGTTTTTTCCCATTAAATATTTTTCAGTTCTCATATTTCATGTTACAATATGTTTAGTTAAATAAACCCACGCTATTCTCTAAATCGCAGTAAAGGAGAGACGTGTATATGGGAAGAGGAAAATATTATAACAAGCTGAATATCAAGAAAATAACCTCAACTTTTCTGGTTGTCGCTTTGCTTTGCCATACTCCAGCTGCTCTCAGTGCAGAAGATGACCCGCGCAATCTTGACGAAGCAGGTTATCTGGAAGTTGTTTATGATAACAGCAACGGCCTTGCTTCTTCAGCAGCCAACGACATAGTGCAGACCGCTGATGGTTTTGTCTGGGTCGGTACTTATAACGGACTCACAAATTATGACGGCACAGCTTTTCATCACTACCCGGTAGAAAAGGGCATCTACAGTGTAGCTGATTTATACGTTGCCAGAAACGGCGACCTCTATATCGGCACAAATGATAAAGGCCTTGCTTTACTAAAAAACGGCGAGTTTCAGTTTTGGAATAAAAATAGCGGCCTATCGGCTAATGCTGTCCGCACAATTACGGAAAATTACGATGGTGAGCTTTTTATCGGTACAACTGACGGGCTCAATGTCCTCTCAGGCAAAATTTTGACCACTGTTGGTGATGAAATTATGCAACATCAATATGTCAAAACTTTGCACACAGCACCTGCCAACAAAATTTGCGGTCTCACAAAAGACGGTAATATTTTTGTTTATAATGGTAGAACGCTGGAAAGCTTCTTTAAAGTGCACAGTTTCTCTTTCGGTGACCCGACAGCTATCGAACCTGATCCACTGCAGCCTGATGAATACTGGATCGGTACTGCTGCTGATAAACTTATCCGTGTAAAAATCAGCGGCAACAAGCTTACCGTACTGCGCCAGCTTGTTGCTAAAGGCATGCACACAATAAATGACATCTATATCCGTCCGCAGCACAGCATTATTATCGCCGCCGATAACGGCGTAGGCTACTTTGACAAACAGGAAAATTTCCATCGTTTCAATAAGCTCAAATTCAACAATTCCGTTGATAATATTATGGTGGATTATGAAAATAATGTCTGGTTCAGTTCTTCACGCATGGGCATTGCCAAACTGACGAAAAGCAGCTTTCAAAATGTCTTTGCCGCTGCCAGTATAGAACAGCAGCGTGTTGTCAACAGCATCTGCAAATATCAGGGCATTACCTACATCGCCACAGACAGCGGTCTGCTCGCTCTCCAAAACAATAAACCTGTCAACACCCCGCTCAGCGAACTTTTACAGAACACCAGAACGCGCCACATCATGGTCGATAGCAAAAATAATCTCTGGGTTTCCACTTATTCAGAAAGCGGTCTTGTTAAATGTGCTCCTGAC
The DNA here is from genome assembly GCA_963654835.1 of Duodenibacillus sp. Taxonomy (GTDB): domain Bacteria; phylum Bacillota; class Negativicutes; order Acidaminococcales; family Acidaminococcaceae; genus Phascolarctobacterium_A. The sequence continues at coordinate 20,727 of CAVKDE010000003.1, forward strand.
GGAACTATAAAAACCTTCACGCGCAAAGACGGCCTGCCGCACGAACGCTGCCGCACTACGCTTGAAGCCAGCGATGGCACAATTTACGTTGGCACACGCGACGGCCTAGCAATTATCCGTGATGATAAAATTGTCAAAACCCTCACAACCAAAGACGGTCTTGCCAATCCGCAGATTCTCTGCCTGCTCGAGCATGATGGTATTATTTATCTCGGTACAGACGGCGGCGGTATTAATATGCTCAAAAATGATGAGATTATTTATACCTTTGATGAACAAGACGGCTTAAAATCTGGCGTTATCTTGCGCATGACTAGCGATCCACAGGCTGAATGTATCTGGATTTCCACTGGTAACTCCATCGCCTATCTTAAAAATGGCGTGCTTTATAACATAAATAATTTTCCCAGCACGAATAACTTTGATTTTATTTTTACACCCCATGGGGAATTACTCATCACGTGCAACCAAGGCATTTATGTGACAACCTCTTCCAAAATGCGCCTGAACGGAGCATATGACTACGTTTTAAATCAACGCGATGGCCTTGGCGGAGCACTGACGGCTAATTCCTTTAACTTTATTGATACAGATGGTAATCTCTACCTCTGCCTGCAAAACGGTGCTGCAATGCTCAAGCTTAGCAGCCTGGAACAGGTCAGCGGGCAGAAAAAATTCTGCGTGCCCAGTATCAACATTGATAGTAAAGATTATCCGCTAACGGAAGAAACACCGCTTACTATTCCTAGCGACGCACGCCGTATCACTTACAAGCCCTATGTTCTCAGCAATACGCTAAGCAACATTACTATTTCCACCTATCTTGAAGGCTTTGACAAAGAAGCAGAAACTTTCAGCCGTTTTGACAATAAAGAACGCACTTATACCAACCTCGCAGGCGGCACTTATAAACTACATATCGGTATTTATGACCCGCGCACAGGCAAACTGTCGCAGGAAAAAATCTATACCCTCATCAAAGAGAAAAAACTGAGTGAATACCCTGCTTTCGTTCTCTTCCCCTTCCTCTTAGCTTTTGCTATCGCTATCTGCTGTTATAAATTCTACACCCGCAGACGTCTGCAAAAGATTCAGGACAAACAAAAAGAAACGGAAAAATTTCTTGATCAGGTTATCAGCTCTTTTGCTAAAGCCATTGATTTAAAAGATCATTATACGCGCGGCCATTCTTATCGCGTAGCGCAATATTCGCGCCAGCTTGCACTCGCACTTGGCTGGCCGGCAGAAAAAGCAGATAATCTCTACCGCGTTGCCTTGCTGCACGATGTCGGTAAAGTTGTTATTCCGGACAATGTGCTCAACAAAGGCGGTCCGCTGACGGATGAAGAATATGCTAAGATGAAAGAGCATACCGACATTGGTGCTTCTATCTTGCAGGAAATTTCACAGTTCCCGATGATCGCCATCGGCGCACGCAGCCACCACGAACGCTATGATGGTAAAGGTTATGGTCACCATTTAAAAGGTGAAGAAATTCCGCTTGAAGCACGCATAATCGCCGTTGCTGACACCTTTGATGCCATGAATTCCACACGTGTTTATCGCTCGCATATGTCGGAAGAAAAAATCATCAGCGAACTAAAAAAAGCACGCTACACCCAGCTCGATGGAGCCATCGTAGACATGCTCTTGGATTTAATTGCTAAAGGCGAAATTATCATTGAAAAAGATGAGGAAAAATAAAATTCTCCTAAGTTTTTTATTATTTTTTCACCTGCGACCAGATAAAAAGTGCTAAACCCAGCCAAATGCAGCTAAAAGCTGTCGCAATAGTGCTGGTAAACGGCTCGCCATACACAAAAACGCCTAAAAGCAGCGTAATTGAGGGCGCAATATATTGCAAAAAGCCTACAAGCTTTAAAGGCAGCTTACGTGCGCAGGCGGTAAAAAGCAGCATTGGCGTAGCAGTTGCTACGCCTGCTCCCGCCAAAAGTAAAAATGTTGCAGTATCACACGTGCTATACACATTGCCACCATGCTGATTCAGGTAGTATAAAAAACCTGCGGCGAGCGGCGAAATCAGCAGCGTTTCAATCATGATGCTTGTCAGCGGTTGCGCTACAATAATTTTTTTGAGCAGCGCATAAAGCGCAAAAGTTAAAGGCAGCGTAATGGAAACCCAGGGCAAGCTGCCATTTTTGACGATAATTACGCCAATGCCCACTGCTGCGCACACCACTGCTGCACTTTGCAATTTATCTAAACGCTCACGCAGAAAAACTACGCCAAAAAGCACATTCATCAGCGGATTGATGTAATAACCCATGCTCGTTTCTACGATGCGCCCTGCTTCTACCGCCCAAATAAAAATGCCCCAGTTAAAGCTGATCATAATCGCCGCCAGCACCATGCAGACAGCAGTTTTGCCCGTGCTGAAAATAGCTTTCGTTTCCTGCACAAAAACGTGCAGCTTCCCTGTAACTGCAAGCAAAAAGAAAACAAACACCGCCGACCACAAAAAACGGCTGGCAAGAATTTCCATTGCTTCTACATGCTGCAAAAGCTTCCAATACACAGGCAGCACGCCCCAAAGCAAATAAGCACCTAAGCCGTAGAGCACACCTGCTTTATAATTTTTATCCATTTAACATACCCCTCTACAATAAAATATCTACTCAACTATTATAGCACAAATTAAAAAGACCGACGAGAAAGTATCAGAGGCGAGCAACAGACACCGACGGGGTACTAATTGGTACTCCGAGGTGTCTGTTGTGAAGCATATGGTGCTTTATTCGTCGGTCTACGTTATTTGCGTAATTTTTGCGGAATCGGAATCCAGATTGCCGTAATCGCTGCAATAATCGGCAGCCAAACCAAAAGCTGCATAACAAGCGGTAAGCCAAACTTATCTGCCAATGCCCCTAAAATTGTTACACCAAAACCGCCCAGGCCAACACTAAAACCAATAGTCAAGCCAGAAGCCATGCCCACGTTGTTAGGCATCATGCACTGCGCAATAATAATAGTCGTGGCAAACGAACCGATAATAAAAAATCCTGCTGTCACCACAGAAGCCATCGCAAAAATCGGCGTCGTCGCAATCGTAATGCAATAAATTGCCGGAATGCTCAGCGTAATCGAACCCAATAAAATTTTGCGTGCGCCCAATCTATCGCTCAAAATAGAACCTACATAAGTCCCGGCAACACCGCCCAAAAGAAAACCTGAAACCAGGCTGCTGGAGAACACCGCCTCAAAACCACGGAACTTCATAAAATACAGCGGTAAATAAGTAGAAATACCGCTATGGATAGAAGAACGCATGAAGATATAAAATAGGATGAGAAATAATGCCCAATACGACACTTTTTCGCTTGTACCGTTAGCAGCTTTTTGCGCCTGCTGGCGTTCATGCTCTTTATTAACGCGAATATAAGCAGGCATCGCCTTGGCCATCAACACGAAAACCAAAAGACCGGGAATCGCAAAATAAACTGTGTTATGGATACCTCCGGCAAAACCTAAAAGCAGCGTCATCAAAATAGAGCCTGAGGCCATACCTGCATTGCCACCAATGGAAAAAATACCCATATTTTTTGTGCGATTGCTATCATCACTCAAAAAGTTTACTGTTTTAGAAGCCTGCGGATGATAAGTAGCACTCGCCAAACTGATAAATGTAACTACGCACAAAAGCACAGTATAGCTCGAAACCCAGCCAACAAAAGCAAAGCCTGCTCCCGCCATCGCTGCGCAGATAGGCAAAAAGCGTGGCAATGACCGCCTATCCGTCAAATAGCCAAAGGCAGGCTGAATTACGGATGACATAACATTTTGCAAAAGCACAATCGCTGCCAGCTGCGAATAACTCAAAGAAAACAGCTCTTTAAGCTGAGGCAGAACAATAGGCAGCGCGCCTCCTTGCATATCTGTTACCAAATGTCCCACCGCCAGTGCAACGACAGGATAAGATAATTTATTCATGTAAAAGCTCCTTTAAAATTTATTATAAAGCTGTGCCCTTGGTCGGCACAGTTAATTTGCTCATATCTACGCCTTCTAATTCTAACAAACGCACCTTACGCCACATATGTCCGCCGTAACCCGTCAGGCTGCCACTTGCACCTACAACGCGATGGCAGGGAACAATAATGCACAGCGGATTGCGTCCCACCGCTCCGCCAACAGCCTGCGCCGACATTCGCGCAACACCTTTTTGTGTAGCTATTTCCCTAGCAATATCACCATAAGTCACAAGCTTACCATAAGGAATCTTTTGTAAAATTTCCCAGACGCGTTCTTGAAAATCGCTTCCAGAAAAATGCAGCGGTACATTCACCTTAGGCCTTTCCCCTGCAAAATAAGCAGCCAGCCACTTTTCAGCTAAAGCAAATATTGGCAGCTCTGCTATTTCCGCACCTTGAATATCTTTATCACTGTAATGTTTATCATCAGCGAACCACAAGCCTGTTAAAAATTCGCCATCACTGCGCAAAGTAAGCTCGCCCAAAGGCGAAGGAATCTTTTTATAATACAACATCACTTTACCTAATTTATTATCGTTACTATTTTTATTAGCTTGAAGCTTATCATTTCTACGAACTGTTTTTTTAGCAGGTGCATAATCCTTCATGCCTTCTATCGCCCCGCCGGCAATTGCCCATAAATATAAAGCCGCAGTGCTTCCGTAAGGACTATAACGTTTTTGGTACTTATTAAACAACTCACGCGTAATCTGCCTGTGATGATAAAGCATTCTCAGCCCACGCTGAATAGCTAAATCATCAAAACTTAAAATATCAGACCTTTGCAAACAGAATAGTAAAATCATTTCCCCTGTCCATCTGCCTATACCTTTTAAGCTGCTTAACGCTACAATTGCTTCTTCATCATTCATTTTTTCTATAGCCTGCAAATTAAATGCACCACTCACAATTTTACGCGCAAAATCTTTGATGTATTCCGCCTTGCGCAAACTCATGCCAAGAGCTTGTAAATTCTGTGCAGAAGCAGCATCTATGGTAGCAGGTGAAAGTGGAGCCAGCTGCTTCTCCATACGTGCCCAAACAGTTGCCTGCGCTTTTGAAGAAATCTGCTGGCCAACAATGTGACGCACAACAGAAGCAAAAAGATTCGCATCCAGCTTGCGCTCAATATGACCTATTTTTTCTATTGCCAACGCCAAACGCTTATCCTTGCGTTTAAGATAATTTATTTCTTTTTCTCCATATTGAAAGTACACGTTATCACCTGCTTACTTTAAATATATGTTATTATATCACCTTCAAAGCAAAAATAGTATCAGTTTAGCGTACAAAATTAACAATATAAAAACTGTAAATTGCAATATCAAGTTGCACATTTTACCTAATCAAATAGCATAAATTTC
>CAVKDE010000004.1:0-22462 GCA_963654835.1 Duodenibacillus sp.
GCACTGAACTTATCTTCAATACTTTCAACAATACTTTTCTGATTCTCTAAGGAAGGAAACTTTATTATGACTTTTTTTAAATCGCTGCCAGCTAACCCATTTTGACCAGATGTTGTTTTTATTTTGCTTCTGATGAATTTTCTAGCATCACCTTGACTGATATAATACTGAATAAATTTAGAATGCCATTTATCTTTGATATGTGGCCTACATCTAATCAATTTATCTGGATAACCTATTCTTCTTGTAGTATAAGGTACTACACCACAACAACCAACAAGTTCCTTACTGCCATTATATCTAGTAACAAGCAAATCATTTTCTTCTACCAAGCAACTTTCTGCCAATACTTCATCATTATACCTAACTTCATTTAGTTCTATTCGCATTGGTCTTACTGCACTGATTTTAAATATAGGATAAATTCCCGAATCCGTCGGTTTAATACCATAGCCATTTTTAATAGATTCCATTAAATCAACAAATTTAGCCTGCTGCCATTCTTCTGAATCCTCAAACGCTTCTTTCAGCACCGCCTGCCGATAAATTTCTAACTGCTCCTTCGTTTTCAGCAAAGTTTCTTCTGCCTTATCCAGCTCTGAGAAAAGTTCTTCGATGCGAGCAACAATACGTTGCTGTTCATCTATTGAAGGAACATAAATATACGAATCTTTTAAAATTGCTTGATTAACATGCGGAGTTCCAGTACCTTTCACATTAGTATTAAGCAGCGTATATTTTGATTGAAGGAAATAGAATAAATATTTATTATCTACCCCTTCTGCTGATAATTTTGCGAGTGTTGAACCAACATATCCTTTAATAGCAAAGCCTACAAGTCCTGAGCGTGCGCCATCGCAAACAATTAACACATCACCTTCATCACAGGCAACGCATTTCTCGCCATCTGTATAATTATCTATTTTACCAGTTTCAAAAGCTTTTATATCACAATACGGCATAAACCCATTCTTTTGTGAAGGTGATTGTGTTTTTGGCTTTTTTCCTTTTACCATCTTTAAAATGGTTCCCAATTTTATAGAATTCATTCTACGCCACCAACTCCAAATTCATCTCGTTCAATATCTCCTCGTACCTATCACCAAACACTTCATAGAATTTAGCCAAGCCCCCGTTCCTGTCAAACGGAGTATACTCCAAATCCTCGGCTTCTATGCTCAAAGAGGTGATGATATGGTCTTTAATCATGCGCAGCCAGTACATCTGCTCTTCCGTAAAATGCACAGGTCCGGCATTGCATTTCAGCGTCCACTGCATAAAGTTAAAATTAACCCTTTCGGCAAAGGGTGCAAGATTATCCGTATAACCCATTTCAAAGCGCACCAAAGCAATGAGGTCAGTCAGCTTATTCAAAGTGCTGACCTTTTTTACTTTTTCAGGCTTCACAATGCTATAACACTTCCACAAACGTTCTGTGGAAAGTTTTTGCTCTTGCAGTTTAGCGTATAAGCCTTCTAGTTTTTTTATAGCCATAGGTCTGTCGTTATAAGCCTGGTCATAGATAATACGCAACGCCATAATCTCGTTTTTGTTTGCTTCAATAAAGTCATGGAAACGCCTGATGTCTTTTGCTGCTTCTGCCTTCTGGTCTTTAGCAAAACCGGAAAATTTCAGCTTATCAATATTAACATTATCAATAACCTGCTCGATTGCTTTGCGCACCTGCTCAATATATTCTCTTATGTCAGCATCTGCAAAAGGAGCGGTTGCCAATTGCAGCATTTCTTTTTGCATTTGCGCCTTCTGCTCTGTTGTTACATTGTCAGTTGCATATTTCTCCCTAGCCTGCGCAGCAACCTTATCTTCATCAAAAGCGTTTAACAGATTATTGGCAATATCTCTAGGCGTATTGCCAACAGCTTCTGTAAACGCTTTTCTCTCCTTATCCGTCAGCTGATTGTTCAAGCGGATAATACGATTAGCAAGGCTGGTGACAGTCTCGGGATCTTTATGCCCCATGGCGACCATATCCATCAAGTTTGTTAAAGATACACTAGGTTTATGCTCAAGCTGTCTTGTGCTTGTTTTCTTAGAAGTTGCTGCGCCCACAGCATCGACCACAATAAAATGATCTTTATTGCCCGAAGCAGAAGGAGTCACGCGCCGCAGATCTTCTTTGCCTAAAGTGCGCGTGCCACGGCCTAGCATCTGTTCATAATAATTCTTGCTGCGGACATCACGCATAAACACCAGAATCTCGATTGGTTTAACATCTATACCCGTCGCAATCATATCCACTGTAACAGCAATACGTGGATTAAACTCATTACGAAATTCGTTCAAAGCCTGCTCGGGATTCTGCGCGCTATATGTTATCTTTTTGCAGAACTCGTTGCCCTTGCCAAACTCTTTACGCACAATTTGAATAATATCATCAGCATGGCTATCCGTTTTAGCGAAAATCAAAGTTTTGGGGACTTCCTGCCGCTCCGGGTAAAGCTCCGTCGTAAGCGCGTTTTTGAAAGCCCTGATGACTGTTCTTATCTGGCTTGGATTAACTATATCTTTATCCAGCTGCGTAGGTTTGTAATCCAAATCTTCATCTAGTTGTTTCCATCTTTTTTCCCTGGTCTGGCGATTTCTGTATTCAACCTTTTGCCTTTTAATATTTGCGCCTTCTCCTGTAACCTTCGTCTGAATAACGTAAATATCTTCCCCAACATTTACGCCATCAATAATAGCTTGCTCACGCGGATATTCGCTGACAACATTTTGGTCAAAATACGCAAATGTGCGATTATCAGGTGTTGCCGTCAAGCCAATAATGAAGGCATCAAAATACTCCAGAACCTGATTCCACACATTATATATAGATCTGTGACACTCATCTACAATAATGCAGTCAAAAAATTCCGGCGGGTATTTTTCGTTATAAACAACCTCTTTAGTAGGCCTGGTGGTAATATCATTTATTTCGTTAGGCGAGATCTCCTCAGCACTTTCAGCAAGCTCTTCACCTTTAAGAATGGAATACATACGCTGAATAGTGCTGATATAAACATGGTTATCCTGGCTCATATATGAATGGCGCAAACGTTGCACACCATAAATCTCCGCAAACGGACGTGGATCATCATATGGTTTATACGCCATAAATTCACGTTCAGCCTGCTCGCCAAGGCTCTTCGTATCAACCAAGAAAAGAATACGCCTAAATTTACCAAACTTCAACATTCTATATGTAGCGGTAATCGCCGTAAATGTTTTCCCAGCACCAGTAGCCATCTGCACCAATGCCTTCGGCTTGTTATTACTCAAAGATACATCAAGATTATTGATAGCATTTATCTGGCAAGCGCGAAAGCCTGTAGTTTGGCAAGGAGGTAGGTGTTTCAGGTTATTACGAATTGTGTCTTGTTGCAATAACAGATAGTTCAAATTTTCAGGACGTTTGAAAGTAAAAACAGTCCTAGAGCGAAAGTTTATATCATTATAATCTGTAAAGCGAGTAATTTTATCCGTAGCTTCATAGGCGAACTTAATCTTGTAACCAGCAGGCACTTTCTTAAAAGTGCTATTGGCATATCGGGCAGTTTGTGTTTCTACGCTAGTAATAGATTCGCCAAGAGTTTCTTTCTTAGCTTCCACAATTCCCACAGGTTTACAATTAATAAACAAAGCATAATCTACAGGCCCGCTGCTCGTAGGGAACTCTCTTACAGCTACACCAAGCCCGGCTTGAAGATTCATTTGCTTTCTATTCTGTATAATCCAGCCAGCCTGACGAAGTTTAGCATCAATAATAAAACGCGATTGATCTTCAGGTGACATACCCATCGCATCACCGTACATATGTATAAATTTAGCTGCTTCTTCAGGATTATTAAACTCTTTTACTTCCATGATATTGTTCCTCTTCGCATATAGAAATAAACTCTAGTATAAATATGTGTATATCTATTATAGCATTATTGTAACGCGCATTGCTAGAGAAAGTTATCCAATGAACAGTAGTGATTAAATAAAAAAACCGAGTGGCAACTCGGAAATCTTGACAGAAATATGCTAGTATTTTCAATCTGAATATGATAAAATCAATATGCTGTGACTCTTTCCGGCAGGAAGGAGGTGACATCGTGCTCGATATCATTAGCACCTTTTTCGTATCTGTCGGAGCATCTGTAGCTGGTCACTACGTTTGCAAATGGCTGGACAGATATCTGTAGTTCACAGTCAGCCTAAATAAAAAAACCCGAGCTGGCACTCGGGTTTTTTCTTTTGCGTGACACCATGCTCACACCATAACCACCTTTTGGTTAGTTTCATCATAGCACAAAGAAGAAAAACTGTCAATCTTTTATATCGTGCAATCCATCTAATTTCTAACTATACAGAAACCTCTCTACCAATTTCAACTATCTCGCAACTATGCTTTATAAATTCTCTCATTTCATTATTCGGTATAAACACAACCTTATTCGCAAAATCATACCCCAGATAACCTAAATGGATGAGCAAAGTCAACACATCATCTTCGTTTCGGAACGTCGTCATGTCATTTGAAAAACTACCTGTATTTACGGGTACTCTTTCTCCGGCTATCATACTCAGAACATCATCTTTTAATCCCGCAAAATTCATATCAATATAAAGCTTCAATGCTTCAAAGGTTTCTGTTTTATTCCAATAAGAATCACAAATGCCTGTTAAAACAGCAGTTACAACAGAGCGTGGGTTGTAAATAGAGGGGACATTTTCAAAGCTATAACCATCATACCATTCTTTTAGCTCCGCCAGATTGCGTCCGTATTTTTGGCACAAAGCTGTTACTTCTGCTTCCGTAAAACCAACAAATTCGGCTAATGGGCCAGGATTTGTCATAGAAAACTCATCGAACATATTTAAGGCAGAATGTGTGCCATATTTTTTTATGGGCAAAATACCTGTCATATATGCCAGATAAATGTAAGCTTTATCTTTTAAAAAATCGCGTAGGAAATCTAAGTAACGCTCTTGTGCTATATGGTCTTCCTTGTATTCACGGAAAATACAATCCCATTCATCTATTAAAATTACAAAAGGTCTTTTTGTAACCTGATAAGCGTCCTGCATACATTCAATTAAATCACTTTTATCGAAATAATCTATATCAGGATATGTTTGTAGCAAATCTCGTAGCAGTATTTTTTGTAAGCGTATAAGTAGTTCTTCTATATTTTTACTTCTGCTCAAGAACTCCTGCATATTGATAAAAAATGTATCGTATTGATTGCGATGTTCATTAAAAGAGGTTGTCTTGGCGATTTTTAGCTTAGTAAAAAGCTGTTTAGAATTACAACCACGGCTATAATAAGCTGCTAACATATTTGCTGCCATAGATTTACCAAAACGACGTGGGCGGCTGACACAAAGGTATTTCTGGCTTGTATGAAGCACGTTATTTGTATAAGCAATTAAGCCTGTTTTATCTACATAAATAGGCGAATTTAATGCTTCGGCAAATTTTTCATTATCAGGATTTAAATAAGTACCCATGACAAGCTCCTTTCATGCAGTCTGTTTTTATAAATAATTGCTGCGTTTTTTAGTTACTAAAAGTTGTTCCTTAAAGTAATTATCATATCTCTATTCTACCACGTAGCAAGCTTAAACGCACGCTTATTTTTACGCATAAAAAAACCCGCTTAAAGCGGGCGTTTTTATTCTCGCGTAACTTACTGTCCGGCCCCCCGACCGGCAGTGCTCATTACTTTCAGCATTTCCAAAAGTCCCCTCAATTGGCCGCTTCCACGAACCACCTTTTCTTTTTCTACGGTGGCAGATTGTCACGCGATGAAGCACTTTTTATCTTTACGATTTTTTCCTAACGTTCATTTTCTTTTTATCTGTAACAGTTAGAAAAACAAAAAACAACAACGGAGATAGCTAGCTTACGCTATTCCAACACCGTTGTTGTTTATGGTGAAATTATACTACGTTACTAGTAATTTGTAAACAGTTTTTGTACAATCTCACGAAAAAAATCTCAACATAGTAATTTTTGCTACAATAGTTACACTTCTGCGCGTTTTTTAGACTTAGAAGTCAAATTTTTCGCCAGTCAGCAGCTCATACGCTTCGATATATTTAGCGATAGTTTTATCAATAACTTCCTGCGGCAGTTCATAACCTGCATCAGGGTTTGCGCTCAGCCAATCGCGGACGAACTGTTTGTCATAAGACGGCTGGCTCTGGCCAACTTTATAGCCTTCCAGCGGCCAGAAGCGGGAGCAGTCAGGAGTAATCATTTCGTCGCCTAATACGACTTCACCATTTTCGTCCAGTCCAAATTCAAATTTGGTATCGGCGATGATGATGCCGCGCTCTAAAGCGTAAGCAGCGCATTTTTTATAAATAGCGATAGTATAATCGTGCAGCTTCAAAGCATATTCTTTGCCGCGACCGGGATAGAGCTTTTCTAAAATTTCAATGCTTTGCTCTACGCTGATATTTTCGTCATGGTCACCAATTTCAGCTTTAGTGCTGGGGGTGAAGATAGGTTCAGCCAGCTTTTGAGATTCCTGCAAACCTTCAGGCAGTTTAATACCGCAGATTTCACCAGTTTTTTTGTAGCTTTCCCAGCCGCTGCCGGTGATATAGCCACGAACGATACATTCAACAGGCAGCATATTTAATTTTTTGCATTTCATGCTGTTGCCGGTGAACTCCGGTTTTTGGAAGAATTCAGGCATATCTTTAACATCAACGGAAAGCATATGGTTAGGCACAATGTCTTTGGTCAGGTTGAACCAGAACTTGGAAATCTGGGTTAGCACAGTACCTTTTTTTACGATATTGTTTTTCAGAATATGGTCAAATGCGGAAATACGATCGGTGGCTACCATGATAATGCTGTCACCAATATCATACATTTCACGAACCTTGCCGGATTTAAACGGTTTGTACTCTTGCATTATAATGCCTCCTAAAAAAATTCTCGGCAGAAGATGGGGGAGCGCGTGCTGCCTATTCTCCTGCATTTGTTAACTTTGTTATACTTTACGCTAATATCATACCACATCACCCGGAAAAAGTCGAACGTTTTTCGCGATTTTTTATTTATTTTTCGGATTTTGCAGTAAAGCTAACTAAGTCACCTAAATTTATCATTGTAGTATCTACGAAAGGTTCACCCAAATGTCGCGATGGTACGAACGTTCCGTGGCAATCGCTGCCACCGCTGATAAGCAGCTTATGCTTACGGCAGTGTGCTAAAAGACGCTGCGTGCCTTCCTCGCTGTGGTTGGAATGGTAACATTCAAAGCCGTCAAATTTTTCTACACGCAATAGATCCATAACTTTTTCTAATCCCGGGCCGTGGAAACCGCTTGCAGCGTGGGCGCAGAGTGCTACGCCTCCTGCACCGTGAATGGCGCGGATAACTTCATCTATTGCCGGGAACGTAGGAAAGCCTAAATCATGCTCCGGTGTAAAAATGCGGCTAAAAAAATCGCCTACGCCCGTGCAAAGGCCTTTATCAATTAAATATGCTAACGCGCGCCAGCCACCGCGCCTTCTATCGTAGGTGTAGCGGGAAAATTCAGCTTCGTCAACGTTCCAACCGTCGCGCGCCAAAAGGCGGATGCTGTCCACATCCTTTTGCTCTAAAAGTGCTTCATTGTGCTGCATCAGCTCTACGAGCGGCTTATTGGTAATATCAATGCCGTAGCCTAAAATATGGAAGGATAAATCAGCTTTCGTGGAGCAGATTTCTGCCGCAGGAAGAAAGTTTAAGCCTGCCTGTGCTGCAAGTTTGGCAGTTTCAGCGACGTTGGCGACGCTGTCGTGATCGGTAACGGCAAAGAGGCTGATGCCGCTGCGCTTTACTTCCTGCACCAGCTCTTTCGGTGTCCACGTGCCGTCCGAGGCGGTTGTATGGATATGTAAATCAACACGCATAGTCATTAAACATGCTCCTTTCCGCATTTTGCGCAGGTGTGCGTTTCTTTGGGCGGTTCTTGCCCTGTGCTGCGCCTGCCTAAAATGATGCTTAGTAAAAATAATGCTGTGCCTGTGAGCACAATGGTGCCGCCGGGAGCAAGGTTGCCGTAGTAAGAAACTGTCAGGCCGATGCTTACGGATAAAAGGCCATAAACTATGCTCTGCATAATTGTTCCAGCAAAGCTGCGCGCTGTTTGCAGCGCGCACGCTACGGGGATAACCAGCATAGCGGAAACTAAAAGCAGGCCGACAATGCGCATGGAAAGTGCTACCGTCAGTGCCGTTAAAAGCGCTAATAAAAGGTTCAGGCGTTCTACCGGCAGGCCTGCAACCTGCGCTGAAGTTTCGTCAAACGTGAGATATTGCAGCGGGCGGTAAAAGAGTACGACAAAAATAATTGTACACAGGCCAAGCAGCGCGACGATGGCTAAATCTCTACCGCTCACTGTCATCAGGCTGCCAAAAAGAATGCTGCTTAAATTTAAACCGCCTTCTGTATTCAGGCTGGTGAAAATAACCGCCAACCCCATACCGCTGTAAAAGAAGATAGCGAGCACCATATCTGCTGCATCGCTGAGCTTAACGCGCACGCGTTCAATCGCCAGTGCACCTAAAATTGTCGCGACAGCAGCACTCAGCACAGGGCTGTAGCCGTAAAGTGCGCCGCCGGCTACGCCGGCGAAGGCGATATGTCCTAAGCCGTCGCCTATCAGCGATTGGCGGCGCAGCACTAAAAAGCTGCCAATCAGCGGACAGATGACTGCCATGATTAAGCCGGCGAGCCAGGCTCGCTGCATAAATTCCATTTCCAACATTTCTAACATTATATTACCCCTCTATTCTATAAATTGAAGTTTATAGAGATAATGTGTAACGTTTGAACGAAGAGAAAGGCTCCCCTTGGGGGGAGCTGTCGTCGTAAGGCGACTGAGAGGGGACTGCATTTTTTACGCATAAGAATGCGTTATGGTGAAACCCCTCTCCGTCATCGCTACGCGATGCCACCTCTCCCCGAGGAGAGGCTCGTTCACAACTTCTCTACAACATCTACTTTATCTGTAAAAATAGCCATGCTTGTGATGATGCCTTAGCGCTGCATGTACTTCGCCGCGGAAGCAGATGCCATGGTCAATGCACAGCGCACTCTTGGCGGCTTCTGCCGCTAATTCCAAATCGTGTGAAATCATCACTATCGTTACGCCTTGCTCGCGGTTAATTTCCTTCAGCATGGTGTAAAGCGTTGCTTTATACGCTGTATCAATGCCTGTTGCAGGCTCGTCTAACAGCAAAATTTTAGGCTTGTGCACCATTGCTCTTGCTAAAAATACGCGTTGCTGCTGGCCGCCGCTCAGTTCGCCAATTTTACGCTGGCGCAGCTCTAACAGGTTAAAACGTTCCAGCATTGTGCGCACTGCCTGCTTGTCTTCCTGCGTAAAGCGGTGCAGCATTTTCCCGGAACTGAGCAGGCCAAGACCTACAACTTCTTCTACACTGATAGGGAAATTGCGCTGCATTTTCGCCGGGTTTTGCGGTACATAACCTACATATTGCCAAGCGGTAAATTTTTCTATTGGCTGGTCGTAATAAAAAATTTCTCCTGCTGTAGGCGGCATAGCGTGTGCAAGCATTTTTAAAAGCGTGCTTTTGCCTGCACCGTTAGCACCGATTACTGCAACAAAATCGCCTTCGGGTACAGCAAAGCTGACATCGTTAAATACCCAGCCTTCGCCGTAATCAAAGCCAAGGTTTTTTACTTCAATAACATTTTTCGTTTCCATAAGTTATTCCTATTCATCTAATGCCTGATGCAGCATCTTGATATTGCGCTGCATCAGCTGCACGTAATCTAAGCCTGCGCTGCGTCCTTTTTCATCTAAACCTTCGATAGGGTCAAGCACTGCTGTCTGCGCGCCTGTTTCCTGAGCTAAAACCTGTGCTGTTTTGGGCGTAGCCAGCGTTTCAAAAAATACGTAGCGCACTTTTTCTTTTTTTACTACATTAACTAAATGTTTTAAATCCGCTGGCGTAGGCTCTGCTTCGCTGGATATGCCTGCGACTGAAAGCTGGTGCAAGCCGTAATCGTCAGCCAGATGGCCGAAGGCAGCATGAGCGGTAACGAAGGTTTTCTTCGGTGCATTTTGGCCAAGAGCAGTAAGTTCATCATCTAATGCTTTCAGTTTACTGATATACGCTTTGCTGTTGCGCTCGTAATCTTCTTTGTGCGCACTATCTGCTGTGCAAAGTGCCTGTGTGATGCGCTGCACTTCTATTATTGCCCGCTTGGGGCTGATCCAGACGTGCGGATCCTGTCTGCCTGCGCGTGCGTATAAACCGCTGCCTGCCTGCACGGCAAGAATGTTGCGCTCGCTGAGTGCTTCTAGTGCCTGCTGCGCCCACGGTTCCACCAAGCCGTTATACACAAAAATGCGCGCGTGTCCTAAACGCGTCAAATCGCGTGGCGAAGGTTCCCAATCGTGCGGCTCTATACCATCAGGTACGAGCGTTGTCACCTCCACATACTCACCGCCTATGGCGCGGGTAAATTCTGCCATTGTATAAAAGCTTGCTGCTACTTGCAGCTTATCGGCGTTAGTATTTTGTTTTGCAGGTGCGCAGCCTGCGAAAATATTCATTGTTAAGACCAAAATAAAAATTAAAATTTTCATATTCATA
Source organism: Duodenibacillus sp. (assembly GCA_963654835.1). GTDB lineage: Bacteria > Bacillota > Negativicutes > Acidaminococcales > Acidaminococcaceae > Phascolarctobacterium_A. The sequence goes on from CAVKDE010000004.1 coordinate 10,615, forward strand.
GCATAGGTTAAAATTTTGCTCCTGTCAACAGCTTACTTGTGTATCAGTGAAATATAATTGTCTATTTTAAAATCTTTTTACGAATTGAATTTTGTTACATCCTTAACAATCAGCACTGTGCTACATAGCAGTAGTTTTTATTTTCAGTACGTAAATATGCTATGTCTACCCTATAAAAACACTACTCAGCCTACACTTGACATTTGTGTGAATCGGGAGTATACTAACATCATTGTTAGTGACAAAACAGAAAACTTTAGGGGGAGTAATTATGTTCAAGAAAATTGCTGCTACGCTTAACAGCGTGGCACTCATCAAGCAGATTGCCGTTGGTCTTGTCATCGGCGTACTGCTCGCAGTCAGCATTCCGCAGGCTGTTCCTGTTGTAGCCATCTTTGGCGATTTATTTGTAAAAGCGTTAAAAGGCGTTGCGCCTGTGCTGGTTTTCTTCCTGGTTATGAACGCTATGGCGCAGAAGAAAAACGGCGGCGATGCTAACATGAAGCCTATCATCGGTTTATATGTTGTCGGCACGTTCTGCGCTTCTCTTGTAGGCGTGTGCCTGTCCTTTTTGTTCCCGACAACTTTGCAGCTGCAGGTTGCCGATGCCAAAGTTGCACCGCCTAGCGGTATCGTAGAAGTTTTGCACAACCTCATTTTGAGCGTTGTTGATAATCCTGTATCTGCGCTGATGAATGCTAATTACATCGGTATCTTAGCGTGGGCTGTTATCTTTGGTTTGGCACTCAACATTGCTGCTAATGAAAACACCAAGGCTGCTCTTGCTGATATCGCCAAAGCTATTACCCTTGTTGTAAAATGGGTAATTCACTTCGCACCGCTTGGCATTATGGGCCTTGTAGCAACTTCTATCAGCGATGCAGGACTTAGTGCTATCGTAAGCTATGTACATCTTTTAGCTGTGCTCATTGCTTCTTATATCCTTGTAGCTCTCGTTATGAATCCGGCGATTGTTTACTTCAATATCCATAGAAATCCGTTCCCGCTGGTATTAACCACCATCCGTGAATCCGGCGTGTATGCTTTCTTCACCCGTAGCTCTGCTGCTAACATTCCGGTGAATATGTCCCTGTGCAAACGCCTGGGATTGAACCCTGATACTTATGCCATTTCCATTCCGCTGGGCGCAACCATTAACATGGCTGGTGCTTCTATCACCATCTCTGTGCTGGCGCTCGCAGCAGCGAATACGCTGGGTATCCATGTTGACCTGCCCACAGCTTTACTGCTCTGCATCGTTTCTACCGTAGGTGCCTGCGGTGCTTCCGGTGTAGCCGGTGGTTCTTTGCTCTTAATTCCTGTAGCCTGCGCTTCCTTTGGTATCGGTAACGATATTGCGATGCAGGTTGTAGGTGTAGGTTTCATCATCTCCGTTTTGGAAGATGCCTGCGAAACTGCGCTCAACAGCTCTAGTGACGTTCTCTTCACCGCAACTGCTGAATTTGCTCAACGTGCAAAGGCCGGCACTTTAAAAGCAGAAGATTTAGTTCCACAAGATAAATAAAAAAGAAATGACAAATAGCTGTCGCATCATTCCCGGGAGATTGGTGCGACAGCTTTTTACTTCCTGTTTGCACTAAAATTTTTATTTCAGTTACCTTTGTAACAATTTATCCCGCTTATGTTTTGTTTGCTGCACTTTTTTGAGATAAAGCAATACAAATTGCTGTTGATATAGTATAATAAGAGAATATTATATTGTATTCTATTAAGAGAGGAGTCATAACTATGGATGAAAAACAAAATAAACCGCTGCCGCAGCTGATTGAAGTGGAGCCAATGCAGGATGGCTACCGCTGGGTTGCTATCACGGCGATGCTGCTGGCGATTGGCATTATCCTGCACACCGTCAGCCCGAACGTGGGCGGCGTTACCCCTAACTGGACGATTGCGATGTATTCCATTGTTATTAACCTGACGCGTCCTAAATTGTCGCAGGCACTTGGCATAGGCTTTATTGCCGGGTTGACGCTGGTGCCTTCTTCTAAATCTGCGTTCCCGCTGGGCAATTTGGCGAGTGAGCTGGCTGGCGCAAGTGTGTGCTGCGTATTGGTGAAAGCAATGTTTGAAGCAGGTCTTGGCGAATGGAAGCTGCGTCCTTTTATAACAGGTTTTATGGCAACTGTAACCAGTGGTAGCATTTTTACTTTCATTTTGAAGCTGGTTTTAGGCTTGCCGCTGCACGTTTGGGTGTACGCTATGCTGCCTGTTGTAGCTATTATTGCGGTGCTTAATGGCTTGATTACCTTCTTCCTGTACGCTCCTGTGCGCAAGCTGTTTTATGTTCAGGAGGATGAGAAATGATGGAAAGCGTTATTAATGTAGAAAATTTTTACTTTGCTTATAAAAAATCTGATTTAGTGCTGCGTGATATCAATTTTGAAGTGAAAAAAGGCAGCTTCACCGTGCTGACAGGCCCAAGCGGTGCAGGTAAGACTACGCTGTGTAAGGCAATGACAGGCATTGTGCCTTATTATATGGGCGGTCGTTACAGCGGCGATGTGAAGGTGCATGGCGAAAGCACTAAAGGCAAGCGCGTGAGCGATATTGCGATGCGTGTAGGCTTTATTATGGAAGATTACGAAAGCCAGCTTGTTTCGCTAACTGCGGGCGAGGAAATTGCCTTCAGCCTTTTAAACCACGGTTTTGCCCCGGAAGAAATTGCGGAGCGCACCCGCCGTGCGCTGGAAGATGTAGGCTTGCCGGAGCGCGAAAGCTACCAGTTAGACGAGCTAAGCGGCGGCCAGCGTCAGCGTTTGCTTTTGGCGGCAACGCTGGCTGTGCATCCTGATATTATCGTTTTAGACGAGCCTGTTTCCGCTATGGATCCTGATGGCGCACAATCACTTTATAAACTTGTTAATGAAATTCACCAGCGTTATGGCACAACGATTATTGCGGTGGAACACCGCATTGATTACCTTTTGCCTTACGTTACCGATATGTTGGTGTTAAAGGATGGCGAGCTGGTAGCGGCAGATAAATTTGAAGCTGCTGCACCAAAAATGTATGAAGATACGGAGCTGCGTCCGCTGCTTCCTGCCCTGTGGCAGATTAAGCTGGGTTTAGAAGAAAAGCTTAACCTTGATTTAGGCGATTGGCGCAGCGAAGAGGATGCTTTGGCTGATTTTAAAACCTATGGCATTACCGCTTTAGAAGGGAGGGCTGACTGATGTTAGAAGCAAAAAATGTAAACTTTGCCTATACGCGTGGGCAGCCTGTTATAAAAGATATGGATTGCACTATTGCCGACGGCGAATTTGTGGCACTTTTAGGCCATAACGGCAGTGGCAAAACAACGCTGAGCCGCCTGTTTATGGCGTTATGCCATCCGCGCAGCGGACAGATTTTAGTAGATGGCGAAGATATCGTCAATTACGAACCTGCGGATTTAGCAGATAAAATTGGTTATGTTTTCCAAAACCCTGATTTACAGATTTTGGAGGACACAGTTTTTGACGAGGTGGCTTATGGCCCGCGTGCCAAAAAGCTTACGGAAAGCAATATTAAGCAGCAGGTGGAAGCAGCCTTGGAAGCCATGGGCTTGAGCGATTTAAAGGCGGAATATCCGCGCCTTTTATCCTTCGGACAGAAGCGTCGCCTGGGCGTAGCAGCGGCGCTGGCTTTGAACCCGCGCACGCTGATTTTAGATGAGATTACTAATGGTCAGGATGCGCTGGAAAAAGAAGGCATGATGAGCTATTTGCAGGCGATTAACGAAAAACGTGGCATTACCATCGTGCTTATTTCCCACGATATGGATATTGTACGCCGTTATGCCAAGCGTGCGATTGTGCTGCATTACGGCAAGAAAGTGTTTGACGGCACGCCGAAAAAACTGTTTGACGGCAGCGAGTCTGTAGAGCGTTGGGGCCTGCGCAGGCCTACGGTAGCATCGCTGGCGGCAAGTTTGGGCGTAGAAGCTGCTACTCCTGCGGAATTTTGTGCGCGCGTAACTGCGAAGGAGGTGGCTGAATGATGAAGCTGACGGCCTTTACGCAAATTATTATTACTATAGCAATTACAGCTTGGGTTTTTATCCTGCCTGTGGAAGCAGTAGCAATGATTTTAGTGTTGGAGCTGGCTCTGCTCCTTTACATCAAACATGATAAGATGACCATGGCGGCAATTGGCGGTTTGGCTGTGTTTACGGGTATGATGATCCTTTTGCAGCTGCTTTTCGGTTCTCCGCTTGATGTATCGCTGACAGGCGGCCTGCGAATGCTGGTTATGACGATGGCCTTTTTGTGCCTGCTCGCTGCCAGCCGCATTCAGGATATTGCCAAAGCTCTTGTTGACCGTTTTCATATGCCGTGCGAATACGCCTTCATGCTGACAACGGCACTGCGCTTTGTGCCGAACTTTTTAACAGATAGTGCTATTACGCTGGACGCACAAAGCTGCCGTGGCTATTCTAACCGCGGTAATGTCATTAAGCGTTTCTTTGCTTATCTGGTTGTGATTCGTCCGCTCGTTATGCGTGCGGTAGCAAAATCAGAAACGCTGGCACTTTCCATGGAGCTCAAAGGCTTTGGCGGCAATACTTATAAAAATATGCCTGCCGAGCCTTTAGGTGTGGGCGATTACCTGGCACTGGTTTTAGTGGTGGTGCTGAGCACTTATCCGCTGTGGATTAAACATATTTAAATAAAAGAAAACTGGTACTTTCGCGGGAAGTGTGAAAGTACCAGTTTTCTTTTATTTTAAATTAGAAAGCCCAGCGCATACCGACATTCCATTGCCACGGCGTTCTGTAATCATCGCCGAAGGTTTTGGCTACATCAGCATAAAGATAGCTGTTCGCCGTAGTTTGGTAATTAAAGCCTACGCCCAGCTCATACCAGGTGTTGCCAATATCCTGCGTATAGCTGTTGCTGATGCCGTTGAGCGTTAAATGCGTGTCTGCATCGCCTGCAAATTCGTGCAACAGCGAAGTGCGCAGATAAGCGTTGCCTTTATCGGCAATATTTTTGCCGATTTCTACGCCGATTCTGCCGACAGTGCTATATAAATTATCCTGCGCAACATGGATATCATTAGCAGTGGTGTAATTTTTACCGCCAATGCGCATGAAGGTGAGCTGTGCCTGCGGCGTGAGGTAAAAATCTTTAAAGGGAATTTTCCTGCCGTATTCACCGCTGATGGACGTGCCCCAGTTGTTATATTTGCCGTGCGTGTAGCCTGCGGGAGCATAGATATCGTAATCCGTGCTTAAACGTCCTTCTTTGAGTACGATATCTGCATAATGGCCTGCGCTGCCAAGCCACGTGCCGTAAAGTGCAAGCGAGGTGCTGTCGTTATTGCCTTTGCCGTTAGTGTAGGTAGTTTTGCCGTCATTGTGGCTCACTGCTGCGCCGTAGTGCCAATCGCCGAAGGCTTTATCATAACCCATTTGGAAGAAGTTATATTGACCGTGAAGCGCATTCGCGTATTCATATTTGCCGCGGTTCATGCGTACCCAGATGCCGCCATCATCCTTGCTTTCGCGCAGTGCGCCCAAACGTTGGCCGAGAGTGCTGTCTTCCTGTCGCCAGGAAATGATGGAGGCGGCGCCGATGTGGCGCATAGCGTTCATAGTAGTGGTGCTGGTATTGCCACCGTTATTTCCGTTGTTATTGTTGTCGTTTTCACCATTACCGCCGTTATTGCTGTTGTCTTCGGCGATTTGGACGTTAGTAACGTAACCTTGGTTTTGTTCATTGAAGTTTAAAGTTCCTGTTGCGCCTGGTGTAATTAAACCTTCATACAAGCGAACAGTGCCTTTTAAGTTTCCGTCAGTTCCATTAAAAGTGAGTTTGTTGGCGATTGCATTTAAACTGTCATTGAGTTTAGTTGGATCAAGAGTGTTGATTTTGTCTTTATTTGTTAAAGCAGCATTTAACGTAGAGTTTTCGCTAGCTTGTGTAATGGTAATGTTACCGCCATTTACTTGTGCAACGCCGTTATTATCAGTGTCATTAGCGGTGAAAAGAACTTTGCCTGTGCCAGAGTAGTTGAGAATATTGATATTTTGGTCGCTGTTTTGATTTATGACACCGTTGTTCATTACTAATTTGTTTAATGTTGAGATTTCGCTACCTGTATTTTGCCAGATTGCACCATCATGAAGAGCTAGATTAGTTGTGTCTGTCGATGGATCATCGGTATAAATAAATCCATTTATTGAGCTGCCTGCTCCTGCATTGATTGTGGTTTGAGATGAATCTTGGGTGATTATGTTGCCTTTGATATTTACATTAACTGCGTCTGCGTTTTCTAATGAATTTAATTGTTTACTGATGCTTAATTTGCTATCTTCGTCATTATATATTGCGTAGTTTTCATTGCCATCTGTATTAATTGAGAGGTCATCAAAAAAATTCGCATTTGAATTGTATTGTAAGCAAATACCAATAGCATTGTTATAGGGGCTGATACTATTAATATTAACTTTATTGTTGAAAGTTAGATTTCCATCACTATAAATACCATATGTTTCGTTATCTACAGTTGTTTCAACATTTATAGAGATTGCGTTGTTAAAAATTCCTTCTCCTTGGCTTATAATTCCCATTACATCAGAGTACTTAGAATCAGTATTTTTTACATTTATTTCTAATTCTGGATTAACAGTTACTTTTGAATATGGAATATAAATACTAATACCATAAACAGCACTATTTCCTTCAACATCAATATTTAGTTTACCATTTCCATCTATAATTACATTAGATGCTCCATAAACATCAATACCAGTAGCGGGATTATTAGTGCTTTTAGCTATAAGTGTAGCGTTACTGTTTACGGTAATTGTTAAGTCAGAATTACTACTGTTAGCGTAAATACCAGCAACTTCATCATCAGTTTTTGTTACTTCATATATTTCTTCATCAGTAAATATTTTGTCGCTGGTTATAGTATCCGCAGCTTCACTTACTTGAATACCCCCCCGAAAAACATAGATGCAGCCAGAGTACACAGAATTGCTTGGGTTAATTTTTTGTTTTGTCTCATTTTTTCTTCCACCTTTCTTGTCCTAAAGAATCGAGATACCCTAATTTTATTGTAGCGCATAGAGCAGAAAAAGCAATAGCTTTGGCGTAACTCGCACGTTTAAGGCGCGAAATGCAAAAAGTATTTAAAGCGGGGTGAAAAAAGTGTAAGAAGTGAAACAGTTTTTTCGAGGAGGCGTAATTAGTTTACGTTAAAGTTTTTTTCTTGAGCAAAACGATATTTAATTGCGTTGCTATTCATTGAATTATAATCCACAACATTTGTTTTCAATAACGTATTTCTTTTTATAAAAGTATATGATATAATTAACCTGCGCCACCAAAGCGGAGGCGGTTGTCCCTCTGAAGACAAGATTCAGCTTGCTGAAAATCTGTAAATAAGAGGGGGTGCTATCAATGGACGTATTGGAAGTAATTGCTTTGCTTAGCTTATGCTTGGCATGTGTCAAGTTCGGATATATCATTGGGAAAAATAGTGCAAAAAAATAACCGCCCAGTCGTCGGAAAACTAGCGGTTATTTTTAACTAAAAGCTCTGAGGGCAACCGCCTTGCGGTGGCGCACCTTTTTCATGTTTATTATATTACAGATAATAAGAAAATACAAGTTTTTTACGAAAATCTCAGTGCTTTGCTGCTGGGATTTTTTTCTATAATTTGCTAATCTTTCATTTCAGTAGTAAGATATACTTAACAAAACATTGTGAGGTGCTATTATGAAAATCGTCGTTATGGAGCCTTTAGGCGTAGCTGTAGAAAAAATTGAGAAATTATCTGCCAGCTTAAAAAGTGCTGGCCATGAATTTATTTATTACACAACCAAAGAAACGCAGCAGGATAAGCTGCTGGCGCGCGTAGAGGATGCGGATATCATTATGCTGGCGAACCAGCCTTTGAGTGCAGAAATTATTAACGCCTGCCCGAAGCTGAAAATGCTTTCCGTTGCTTTTACAGGTGTAGATCACATTGCGCTGGATGCCTGCCGTGCGCGTGATATTATGGTGTGCAATGCCGCAGGCTATTCTACAAACGCTGTGGCAGAATTAACTTTTGGCTTGGCCATCAGCGTTATCCGCAATATTGTTCCTTGTGATGCACGCTGCCGCGCTGCTGGCGTGAAGGATGGGCTTGTAGGTTTTGAGCTGTTTGGTAAAACTTTTGGCGTTATCGGCACAGGTGCGATTGGTACGCGCGTAGCTAAAATTGCTGCTGCCTTTGGCTGCAAGGTTTTGGCGTTCAGCCGCACGGTGAAAGAGGATTTAGTGCAAGCAGGCGTGCAATATGTAACACTGGATGAGCTTTTGGCTCAGAGCGATTTTGTTTCTTTGCACGTGCCTTTGACGGAAGAAACACGAGGCTTGATTAACGCTGAGGCGATTAGCAAAATGAAGCAGGGTGCAGTGCTTTTAAACACCGCGCGTGGGCCTGTGGTAGATAGCAAGGCTTTGGCGGACGCGCTTAATAGTGGCAAGCTTGCCGGCGCAGGCATTGACGTGTTTGAAAATGAACCGCCTATTGCTAAAGAACATCCGCTGTGCAGCGCAAAAAATGCGGTGCTTACCCCGCACGTAGCTTTTGCCAGCCGCGAAGCTTTGGAAAAACGCGCGGACATTGTCTTTGCGAACATCGAAAAATGGCTGGCAGGTGCGCCGCAGAATGTGGTGAAATAATGGCGTATACCTATGAGAAGGCTTAATACTTTATATTTTTCGGTGCGTATGCAGCAATTGCTTGCACAAATTGCCAGTGCAGGTACAACAATTGTTGTAGCACCTATGGGTTATGGTAAAACGCTGGCTGTAAACCATTTTCTGGAGGCGCAGGAGCAGAGCGGTAAGCTTATAGTGCGTCAAAGCATTTATGGCGCAGGCAGCGAGGCTTTTTGGCAAGGCGTGCAGCGTGCATGGGCTGCGCTGCCTCTTGGTGATGTGCTGGCGCAGCAGGCGATGCCTGTTGATACTAACAGTCGCGCCCTGCTTTTAGAGCTTTTTGCCAAATATCTGCCGCAGCAGGAATGTTATTGGTTTATTGATGATTTGCACCTTTTGGAAGATAAGGCAGCGAGCGAATTTATTTATGCGTTGAGTAAGGCTGCTTTTCCTAAGCTGCATCTTATTTTAGCCAGCAGAAAGCAGATTTTTTCGCAGGCGCAATTTGTAAGCCTGGGGCAGAATGTGCTGAATATTGATAAGCAGGATTTAGCACTTACGCGCAAGGAGCTGGCAGAATATAGTAAAAAATGTGGCTTGGCGTTATCTATGCAGATGTTAGATGCTTTGCATGATGCTTGTGAGGGATGGTTTTCTGTAGCATATTTAAATTTTTTGGCCTATGATAAGTATAAGCGTCTGCTTTTGGATAGCAGCAGTGTGTATGAAATGATTGCTTCTGTGCTGCTTGAGCCTTTAACAGAAAAGCAGCAGCGTTTACTCTTACTCATGGGGCAGCCGGAAGAATTTACGCCGCAGCAGGTGGAATACGTTTATGGGGCAGCCTGCGAGGCAGATATCAGGCTGCTTTTGGCATATAACGCTTTTATTATTCCCTTAGCCAATGGCAATCTGCGCTGTCACCATATGCTTAAAAAAGCTACAAGACATGCTTTTAGTTTATTGCCGGAGGCTGAGCAGGAAGAATATTTCCGCAGCTTTGGCTTATGGTATGTAGAGCAGGGCGATTATGAGGAAGCGTTAGACTGGTTATACCGTGGGCATGATTTTGCCCGGCTTTTGGCAGCGGTACAAAAGTTGTGCGATTGGTCTATGCGTGCGGAGCATAAAGAGCATTTATTTGATTGGCTGCGTGATTGCCCCAAGCAGGTTTTGTGGCAGTATCCCGAGGCGGTGCTGATTTTGATGCGCAGGATGTTTTCCTTAAATATGCGTAGTGAAATGCTGCAGGTTAAGGAATGGTTTATCACCGCGCTAGAGTGCAACACACAGCTGACGGAAACAGAACGCAATAACTATTATGGTGAGCTGGAAATTATTTTAAGCTTTCTGGCGTTTAACAGCATTACGGGAATGAGTGCGCACCACCGCAAGGCGTACAGGCTTTTAAGCGGTGCGCCGCAAACACTGAGCAAGCAGGGAGTGTGGAATTTTGGTTCACCTAGCCTGCTCGCACTTTATCTTAAAGGCAGCGGCAGCCTCAAGCAGACGCTGGATGAAATGTATGACTGTATGCCGCCGTATTATCTTTTGAGTAATTGGCACGGGGCGGGAGCAGCGGAACTGACGGAGGCGGAGGCACTGCTTTTGCAGGGCGAATTTAACAAAATGGAAATCTGCCTGCAAAAGGCTTATTATCTGGCTAACAAGCATGGACAGGAGTGCATTACGCTAGGCTGCGATTTTGTAACTATGCAGCGTGATATTTTCTTAGGCCAGACTAATGCGCGGATGGAAGCCTATCTTAGACATGAATGCAGCTGGCAGCAAAGTATGCTGTTTAATACAGCGGATATGTGCGCTGGTTTTTATTATGCGTTGCTAGGGGAAACGCAATATCTGCCTGCGTGGTTAAGTAATATGGATACAGAAGCAGCCGCAATTTTGTATCCTGCGCGTCCGTGTCGTAATTTTATTACGGCGCAGTGCCTGCTTGCGCAAAAGCGTTACACAGAGCTTTTGGTGCGCTGGGCCGATTTAATGGCAGAGTGCAAGCCGTTTAGTAATTATTTGTGCCAGCTTTATCTTACAGTGCAGCGTGCTGCTGCCCTTGTTGCGCTTAAAGAGCAGCAAAAAGCGCAGCTTTCGCTGCGCAAGGCACTTGCGTGGGCGCAAAAAGATGGCCTTGTGCTGCCTTTTGCGCAAAACATTGCGCTTTTAGCACCGCTTTTAGAGCAGGAACGTGAAGGTGAAAATGCTGCTTTGGTGCAGCGTATTTTGGCATTAGGTGCGCAGTTTGCAGCAGGTCGCATTAACATTTTAAGTGCGGGAGAAGCTGGCAGCTTACTTACGGATTTATCGCCGCAGGAACGCCAGATCGCCGAACTTGCCGCAGCACGGCACACAAATAAGGAAATTGCTGCGCTGCTTAATTTGCGCGAAGGAACCATCAAACAATATCTTAACCGTATTTTTGGCAAGCTGCAGATTGATGCAGAGGCGAAAAATAAGCGGCATCAATTAAGTAAATATTTTCCTAAAAACTAACCGGATTAACCAATGGTTACTTAATAGTTAGACAGGGTTTAGGCTATACTGTATTTGATAAAGCAGAAGCCAGACCCTGTTTTTTATATTCTGGCGAAGGGGGCGAAGAAATGAAACGTTTAAAAATTATTTTTTGCAGCTGTTTGGTAGCAGTTTTTGCAGCGACGGCATTTTGTTATGCGCAGATGGAATACAAAACGCGTATTAAAGTTGAAGGGACGAGGATTGCTGTCCATCGCTTTGTAGAAGGCAAGGGCAAGCTCAAGGATTCTGCTGTGCTGCTTAACAAAAATAATAAAATTGTTGCCCGTTGGAAGCAGCGCAGTTTTGGCAGCTGGTATTATGATGCAACAAAGTATTTTCGTTTTATTCCGTATACGCTGGATATGAAAAAACTTCCGTCCGGGCGTTATCGCCTTGTTTCTACAACTACTTTTGCAGATAAAAAAGTGGTGAAAAAAACAACGAACATTGCTTATAAACCTCAACGGATGATGAAATATCGTTCAACAAAGATTGTGCGTAACGATAATGGTGATGTGTTCCAACGCCTATATTTTAAGAAGAATAATTCAGCAGGGAGAATGTGTTATGCGCAGATTTTTGACAAAAATAATAAGTTGGTGCTGCAGATTGATGCAGAGGCGAAAAATAAGCGGCATCAATTAAGTAAATATTTT
>CAVKDE010000005.1:0-22184 GCA_963654835.1 Duodenibacillus sp.
TCCTTCAGGCGTTGAGCATCTTCCTCGGACATCGTTACACTTGCCAGAGCAAAAGAATAAACCTCAACACCACGTCTATCACGCCATTGGTCGCTTAAATCATCATTCAGCGCAGCAGCAATTTCCTTACCGTGACGCGGCAGTGCGCTGTAACGCATACCATTTTCTGTAAGCGTACCCAGTGCCACGCCCAGGCTCATCATCAGCTCGCTCTTCATCTGGCTGTCAATCTCATCGCGACGGTATTCATCCGTAATATTAGAGCACACATTGGTATAAAACAATAGCGGATTAGTAATCTTATAGCTGTATTCACCAAAGCAGCGAATGCCAACTTCCCAATCAATACCCTGACGTTCATCCACAAGGCGAACCGGAATAGGCTGCACTGTGCCAAACTTGTTGCCATAAATTTCCTTCATGTTGAAGTAGTACACGCGTTGATCCTTACCCGGGTCACCGCCATAGGTAAAGCGTTTGCCGATTTGTGCAAAAACCTTCTTCACGCTCTCCTTATTTAAGCCATCTGCAAAAATAGAAGGCTCTGTCGATTTATCATAAACATATTCGCCCGGTTCAGAGCAAACTTCTACCACCTTGCCGTTTTCTACAATAATCATGCACTGACCATCATTAACAGCAATTGTAGAACCATTGCTGATGATGTTATCTTCCGCACTAGTATTAGAACTGCGTCCTTGGCTGGAAGTGCGCTTTTTGCCTTTAGTAACTAAAACCTCCGGGGGCATACTCTCGCAATAGATAAACTCTTTCCATTGATCGCCTAAAACGCCGCCAACAGCGCCTAAGCCAGCTTTAATTAAACCCATAATACAACCTCCTTTTGTATTACAAAAAATTATCAGCTTCACCTGCTCTTTTACGCAGGAAGAATATCGCTTCATCTAACAGCTTCTCTTCTAATTTTAGCAAACACAGCAAATTTTTACAAATAAGTTTTGTCACTTTATAGAGCCTGCTACAAGTATAGTTTAGCAAAAACGGACGCAGCACGCACTACACCAAAGGTTAATTTCAGGTAGGAGCGGAAAGATTTTAGAGAATCGCTACCCAAAAACTTAAACCTTTATTCAAGCAGCCAGTCAATAATATTTACTGTCTTAATTCCATCATAAGATTGAATAAAACTTCTATCCATAGACAACAAAATTTTTTCGTAATTATCATTTACCATCTGTAACGGACGTAACTCCCTGTCTCTCGTTTCAGGAGCAACAATACTTTCTGTTACCTGAATATAAAGCTTTTGCGCTGGTTTTTCAGCGATAAAATCAATCTCTGTATCACCAACTTTGCCAATATAAACAGCATAATCTCTTCTAAGTAATTCTAAAAACACAATATTTTCTAGGATATGGCCTCTATCCACATCACGATAACCTAAAAGCATATTGCGAAAACCCATATCGCACAAGTAATTTTTGCCCAATGTTTTTAGCAGCTGCTTACCTTTCACGTCATATCTACTTACTGAATAAGTAAAAAAGGCATTTTGCAAAAGCTTGATATACTTCTCTACGGTTTTTCCAGCAATATTTTTTCCCTTAAGGTTTTGTAAATCCCCTTCATGCGATAAAACATTACCTATATTGTTAGGCGAAGTTATACTGCCAATATTAGAACATAAAAAACGCACAACCTTTTCTAGCGTCAGCTGATCTATACCAGGATTACGCTGCATAATATCACGTAAAATAATCGTAGAATAAATTCCTTCCAAAGCCTGATTCATACGAACTTCGTTAAAATTATATTCTCGCAGAATAGGCATTCCACCATATTTAAGATAATCCTGAAATTTTTCATCTATCGAAGCATTGACAGGAAAATTATAAAAACACAAAAACTCCTTAAAAGATAAAGGCAGCATTTTAATTTCTACATAACGACCAGATAAAAGGGTAGAAAGCTCACTAGAAAGCAAATAGGCATTAGATCCGGTAATATAAATATCTACATCATAATCTAATCTGAATGATTCGACAGCCTTTTCCCAATGCAATACAGATTGCACTTCATCAAAAAGCAAGTATGCTTTTTTATCTTGCGTAATTCTTTCACTCACATAATCATAAAAAGACAGATAATCTTGCAGTTTCCTATATTTAAGTGATTCTAAGTTCATATGGATAATTTGCTTTTCTTCGATACCATTGGAAATAAGATAAGCATGAAACAAATCCAACAAAGATGATTTTCCGCAGCGACGAATACCAGTAACTACCTTTACTAAATCAACATCTTTATTCTCAATTAACTGATTAAGATAATCAGGGCGATCAATAAGCTTATTCATCAGTGCACCTCCTGCTTTTATTTCTATCTCTATTATAGCTTATATCCTTAAAATGTCAAAGTTTCTGACCCGTAAGTCTGAAACTTTATATTTTTAGATAGTTTCTGACTTGTAAGTCTGAAACTTTTAATAGATGTGCAAATTAAAAGGGAGACTAGAGCACCACAGTGCTATAAGTCTCCCTTTTGAATGCTTTTATCTCTTATTAATAATTGGGCAATGTAACCCCCTACGACAAACCTGTTAACGTAAGCAATTATAATATCGTGGCGCGAATAAAAATTTTAGTAAATGAGTGCAGGATTCACAGAAGTGACGCAATGTTTGAGCGATAAGCTTTCTTATATTGCAAAATTTTTTCACTTAGCGCGAGTTTTGCGGCACTTCGTCTTGAATCCGCGCAAAATTTACGTTAAGAAATTTTTTCTGAGCAAAACGATATTTAATTGCGTCGCTATTTATCTAACTCAATTTTTTAATCTACCCCACCAAAAAAACGCTTCCCTGCTACCGTCAGGTAGCAAGAAAGCGTAATTTTTTTGCTTATTTACTTCTCCGCGCCAAAGCTCTTCACCACAGCCTTCGCCGCCTTTTCAAACTTAGCGCGCGCCAGCATCACATAATGCCCGCAACCACAGCACTTCATGCCAAAATCCATACCGGTGCGGGTAATCTCCCACTCATCACTGCCACAGGGATGAGCTTTTTTCATTTTTACCACATCACCAATCTGTACATCTTTACCGGAAAGCATTATTCAATACCATCCAATGTCATAACGTCAGATACAACATAACCTGCTTCGCGAATCTGCTCAATAATATCCATACCGTTATTATTGAGAGCAGCACGAATGGTAATCTCTGCTGTGCCATCGCCATTTTGCTTCGTTACGAGAGAAATAATGTTAATGCCATCATCTTTCATGATATTGGAAATTTCCGCAACAACACCAACCTTATCAGGTGCTTCAATCGTAATACGCAGGCAGTTACGGTTCATGCCCATCATTTCAATGATAGAACGGAAAATATCACTACGGGAAACAATACCGCACAGTTTATTTTCTGTATTGACTACAGGCAAAGCATTTACTCTATATTTATAAAGTTTATACGCAACAAATTCAATAGTGTCATCAGCATCAACAGTTACAACAGTGCGACGCATTACATCTTTAACTTTCAGACGACCTAACAGGTAATTTGCTTCATAACGGGAAAGCGTGCTGCTATCGCTCGGAGAAGCTTTGCCAATATCATCAAGTGTAATAATGCCACGAATGCGTTTTAAATCGTCCACAACCGGCAAGCTGATAAGATTTTTGCCACGCAGAAGTTCACGTGCTTCCAGCATGGATTGATCCTCACGCACGGTGAGAACATCGCTGGTCATAATATCTTTTACTAACATGAGTTTTACCTCCTTAATTCAGCAAACAAATAACTAATATAATATTTTTCAAGACACAGTAGAAGGTATTAGATGCGAAGAATGGCGATGACGGCGTACATATTAGTACTCCTAGGAGCCATTCTGAAGCAGATGATGCCTTATCCTGTGTCCAGCATCAGCCGCCCAAATATGCCTTACGCACAGCCTCGCTGCTAGCTAATTCCTTTGCAGTGCCGCTCAGCGTAATACGCCCCGTTTCCAGAACATACGCCTTATCAGCAATCGACAGTGCCATATTCGCATTTTGTTCAACCAGCAGCACAGTCGTTCCGCTTGCGTTGATTTCCTTTATTATATTAAAAATTTCTTTAACAAGCAAGGGGGCAAGACCCATCGAGGGCTCGTCCAGTAAAAGCAGCTTCGGACGGCTCATCAGCGCACGTCCCATCGCCAGCATTTGCTGCTCGCCACCGGAAAGCGTACCGGAAAGCTGGTTTTTACGCTCCAAAAGGCGCGGAAACTTTTCAAAAACATCTGCCATATCTTTAGCAATGCCTTCTTTATCATTACGCAGATAGGCGCCCAGCTCCAGGTTTTCCAGAACTGTCATGTTCGCGAAAACATGGCGGCCTTCCGGCACCTGGCACAGGCCCATGCCCACAATTTTATGCGCTGGCACACCGGCAATATCCTTGCCTTCGTATAAAATTTTACCGGTTTTGGGTTTCATCAAACCGGAAATAGTGCGCAACGTAGTGGATTTACCTGCACCGTTAGAGCCAATCAGCGCTACGATTTCACCATCAGGCACATCGAGGCTGATACCTTTAATAGCGTGGATTGCGCCATAATATACATTGATATCTTCAACAGTTAACATCAGTTGATAACCTCCTCGCCCAAATATGCTTCAATAACGCGTTTATTTTGTTTGATTTCGTCAGGCGTACCTTCGGCAATCTTCATGCCATATTCCAGCACATAGATGCGCTCGCATACGCCCATAACAAGACCCATATCATGTTCAATCAACAGGATAGAAAGATTAAATTCTTTACGAATCCAGCGAATCATTTCCATAAGCTCTTTTGTTTCCTGCGGGTTCATGCCTGCTGCAGGTTCGTCCAAAAGCAAAAGTTTCGGCTCTGTTGCCAACGCACGCGCAATTTCTAAGCGGCGCTGTTTGCCATAAGGCAGGTTTTTAGCAACTTCGTATGCTTCTTCTTCCAGATGGAAAATTTTCAAAAGGTCAAGTGCCTTTTGCGTAATATATTCTTCCTCGCTAAGATATTTGCCATCGCGGATGATAGCATCAGTAAGATTATAAGTTACGTGCATATTATAGGCAATTTTTACGTTATCGATAACGCTGAGTTCAGAAAACAGGCGGATATTCTGGAAAGTACGCGCCATGCCCATCTGCGTTACCTGATAAGATTTTTTGCCGCTGCTCTGCTGACCGTTGAAATACACCTTGCCTTCGCTCGGTGTATATACGCCGGTAATCATATTGAAAGCTGTAGTCTTGCCGGCACCGTTAGGCCCAATCAGGCCAATCAGCTCGCCTTCGTCGATATGCAGCGAAAGGTTGGAAACGGCGCGCAAGCCGCCGAAAATCATGGAAACATTATCTACCTTCAGCAGTTCTGCCATTGTCCTTACCTCCTAATCTAAACATTTTCATACTTAACTCTTTGCTGCCAAACAAACCTTGCGGACGGTACAGCATTAACACAATCATGGTGATGGAATAGATAACCATACGCCATTCAGGATAATCCGAAAGATATGCTGAAATGAAGGTTAAAAGTGTTGCGCCGGTAATAGCACCGGTCATAGAACCTAAACCACCAAGAACAACCATCGTCAGGATATCAAAGGAACGCATAAAGGTGAAAGATGCAGGATGCGCCAAGAAGAAGTAATGGCTAAAGAGTGCGCCCGCAGTGCCTGCAAAAGCTGCGCCAAAGGTGAACGCCATAACTTTATACTTCGTAGTGTTAATACCCATAGTATCTGCCGCAATTTCGTTCTCACGGATAGCTAAGCAGCAACGGCCGTAAGAAGAATTTTTGAAGTTCTTAATAAAGAAAATAATCGCAATCATAATCCAGAAGGTATAAGCGAAAGTAGTCATACGCGGAATACCCATTAAACCGGAAGCACCGCCAACATAATCAATGTTAAGGATGCAGATACGGATAATTTCGCCAAGGCCTAAGGTTGCAATTGCCAGATAGTCACCATCAAGGCGCAGCGTCGGCAAGCCGATTAAGAAACCTAACAGGCCTGCTGCCAAAGTAGCAACAACAAGGCCTAATTCAAACGGAAAACCCAGCTTAACCGTCATAATAGCACTAGTATAAGCACCAACAGCCATAAAACCTGCATGACCAATGGAGAACTGTCCTGTATAACCGTTAATCAGGTTCAGGCTGACAGCTAAAATAATGTTGATGCAGATGAGGATAATGTTCAGTTCCCAGAAAGGACCGATAATTTCGCCAAAGAGCAAGCCTTGGACGATGCCAAAAACAACAACGCAGGCGAGGATGGCTTTTAAATCAAATTTTCTTATTGCATTCATCCTATTGTCACCTCAGACTTTCTCACGAACGTTCTTGCCTAATAAGCCGGCAGGTTTATAGAGCAGGATGATAATTAAAATACCAAAAGCAGCTGCATCGCGGAAGGTGGAGGACAAGAAGCCGCTGACCATTGCTTCCACAACGCCAAGGATAATACCGCCGATCATAGCACCCGGGATAATACCGATACCGCCAAGAACTGCGGCAACGAAGGCTTTCAGACCAGGCATCATGCCCATGAGCGGATCAATAGAGTTATAATAAACACCAACCAGCACACCGCCTGCTGCTGCGAGCGCACTACCTAAAGCAAAGGTAGTAGAAATAACGCGGTCGATGTTGATACCCATAAGTCTTGCAGCATCAGCATCAAAGGACACAGCACGCATAGCCTTGCCGGCTTTGGTTTTGTTGACGATGTAAGTTAAAACAGCCATGAGGATAATTGCACTAAGCAGAATCACAAGCTGCTGACTGTTAGCAACTAGTGGTCCAAGATGATATACTGTAGCGTTAAATACAGCAGGGAAAGTACGCGGCTGCGGCGTTACAAATAAAATCATGCTATATTCAAGGAAGAAGGATACGCCAATCGCCGTAATCAAAATAGCGATACGCGGTGCATTACGCATAGGACGATAAGCAACACGTTCAATAATAATACCGACAATTGCCGCACCGGCCATAGCAAAGATAATTGCCGGAATAAACGGTAAGCCTAATTGCGTGGTAGCAAAAAAGCCAAAGTAGGCACCTAACATATAAATATCGCCATGGGCGAAGTTAATCAGTTTGATGATGCCATATATCATTGTATAACCCAGGGCGATCAGTGCGTAGATACTGCCGAGAGATATACCATTGATCAGCTGTTGAAAAAACTGATGGATAAAAGTCTCCATAATTTACCTCCCTAGAGATTTCAAAAATTTGTCCAGACCAGACAGGCCTACTTAAAGTTAGAGGCTGTTGCTACGCAAAACAACAGCCTCGTTGATTTTAGTAAATTAACTATCAGGGATTAACTTTGGTTTTAAAAGTTTGTACACCGTCTTTATGTTCAATAATTACAGCGCTCTTAATCGGGTTATGCTCTTCGTTGAAGGTTACTTCACCGGATACACCCTTGAAGCCGGAAATTTTTGCCATAGCAGCAGCAATTTTTGCCGGTTCAGCACTGCCTGCATCTTCAATTGCTTTTGCAATCAGCAGAGTGGAATCATAAGCAAGTGCAGCAAATACGTCAGGTTTAGCATTGTAAGCCTTTTGGTATTCAGCAACAAATTCTTTGTTCAAATCGCTTGCATCATCAGGAGAATACAAGCTGGAGAAGAAGGTGTTTTCCAAAGCAGCTTTACCGGTAATTTCCGGCAGTTTTGCACTATCCCAACCATCGCCACCAGCCATCGGTACGGTGATGCCCATTTCACGAGCCTGTTTAACAATCAGGCCAACTTCCTGATAATAACCGGGAATGTAGATGAAATCAGGTTGTGCTGCTTTAATTTTGGTCAGCGTAGCTTTGAAATCAGTATCTTTTTGCAGATATGCTTCTTCAATAACTACTTCGCCACCATTTTTAATGAAGTTCTCTTTGAAGAACTGTGCTAAACCTTTAGCATAATCACTTGTATTATCAATGTAGATAGCAGCACGTTTTACTTTCAAATCATTGGAAGCAAAGCTTGCCATTACTGTGCCCTGGAACGGGTCAATGAAGCAGGTACGGAAGTTATATTCTCTAGTTTTCTTTGTACCCGGGTCAACAGTAATATCCGGGTTCGTACCCATCGGTGTAATGTCAAGAACTTTAGCACCATTATTGATAGCACTAGAAGCAATTACCGCAGAAGAAAGGTTAGGTCCGATTACGGCAGCAACCTTATCCTGAGAAATTACTTTTTGCATGCCATTGGTTGCTTCAGAAGCTTCAGATTTGCAATCGGCAACTACTAAAGACAGTTTTTTACCGCCCAGCACACCTTTTTCATTTATCTTTTTCAGTGCCAGGTCAATACCGTTTTTAGAAGAAATACCAAACGATGCGCTGCCGCCTGTCATTTCCAGGACGCCGCCAATCTTGATGGTATCGCCATCTGCTCCTTAGAGCCTCCTCCGCAGCCTGTCAGTGCTCCCATAAAGATAGCACTTGCTGCTAGTACTGATAACAATTTGTTTACTCTTTTCATGGTTTATTCCCCCTCAGAAATAAAATAATTATATATATATCTTTTAGACGGCGCGCGCCCTAAGGAGCGCGCCAGACTAAACTTTAATAAATAACCCATGGAATTAAAACTACATGTTAGTCAACTGATATGAAATTGTTAATTTTTATTTTTTATTTTTTAGAGTTTACAGGCTAATTTTTTCTTTCAGAGTCGGAACGCCATCATTGATGCTGATGATCAGGGCAGGCATTACCGGGTTGTGGTTAGCATCAAATGTCAGCTTACCGCTTGCGATAGGCAGGTCTTTGGTTTCAGCAATTGCTTTAGCCAGTTTAGTGCCATCGGTAGTACCAGCACGTTTAATTGCGTCTGCTAAGATCAAACCTGCGTTGTAACCTTGCATTGCGAAGATATCAGGATCTTTTTGATATTTTGCTTTAAATTTCTTGATGAAATCCTGAACAGAAGGATCTTCGTCTTTAGCATTGAAAGCACTTACATAGTAGCAATCTTTCAGCGCATCTTTGCCGGCAATTTCAGCAAGTTTCGGGCTTTCCCAGCCATCGCTGCCGATCAGCGGGCAGTTGATACCCATCTCACGAGCTTGTTTAATAATCTTGGAAACTTCTTCATAGTAACCAGGAATGTAAATTGCTTCCGGGTTAGATGCTTTAAGTTTGGTCAGAGCAGCTTTGAAATCTACGTCTTTACCTAAGAAAGCTTCTTTAGCAACAATCTTGCCGCCTTTGCCTTCCAAAGTTTTTTGGAATACTTCTGCCAGGCCTTTAGAATAATCACTGGAAGAATCATAGAAAATAGCTACATTTTTAACTTTCAAAGTCTGGTCAGCAAATACTGCCATTACCTGACCTTGGAACGGGTCAATGAAGCAGGCACGGAAAACAAATTCTTTTACTTTGCCGTTATCGTTAGTAATGTTCGGTGCAGTTGCGCACGGAGCAATGTGAGGAACTTTATTGGAAGTAGAGATAGGAGTTGCAGCATTTACGCAGCCGCTGGTAGCAGGACCAACAATAGCTACAACTTTATTTTGGGTAATCAGCTTGGTAGCAGCGTTACCGGATTCAGCTGGCTCGGATTTGTTATCGCTTTCCACAACGCTGAGTTTTTTACCGTTCACACCACCAGCTTTGTTAATTTCTTCGACAGCCAGTTGGAAGCCTTCGTTAGTAGCTTTACCATAGTTAGCTACGTTACCGGTCAATTCAAACAAGGAACCAACCTTAATAGTATCGCCGCTGTCCGCAGCTTCTTTCTTTTCTCCGCCACAGCCAGTCAGCAGAGAGGCACACATCATTGCTGCCAAAGCAGCGGTGGCTAATTTTTTCCATTTTTTCATTGTGAGTTCTCCTCTTTCCCTTAATTTTACAACACAGCACCGAGAGTGTTTCTACGTACAACCACTAGCCCGGTAACTTTATGCTACTCATTATACCGATAGCACTATACTTTTGTCAACAAAATTTTTCATGTTTTGTGTATACATGAGCTTTTACCGCAAAAACTGCAACATTTTTCACGCTTTCCTAAAAGTTGTATTCATTTTTAGGATTTATGTTCTTTTGCAATGTACTTTGACGTTTTTGTGTACTTCTAGCGTAGTGCGTCCATTTGGTGTATAATATTTTAGTAACACTAAACCAATTTCACATCAAAATAAAAACTGCTTAACACTCTTACTAAGTATTAAGCAACCTAGAGAGGTATCTATATGAGCTTAACCGCGTTATTTTTTCTTTGCGTGCGCATGTTTCACTTTATCCATGCCCACAAGCTTTCGTATTTATTGCAGCGTTTCAGCAAAATTTTAGATGAACGCCGTGCTAACCCCAATCGCAGGCAGGTTGTCATCGTTGATGGCAGTGCCTCTATCTTTCTTTTGTATTTTGTGCTGGATATCTGCTTTCTTTTATACTGCATCTGGCTTATGATGCATGACGATACCTGGACACCAGGCTTTTTGCTTTTGGTAATTGCGGCGATGGAATCGCTCGCTGTGCATGTGCGCATCAGCGGCACTTATGAAGAAGATGCAGATGGCTTTGTTTATCCGCGTGCCTGGTTCCGCTATCTGACCTTTGGCGAGAGCATGTTTATCCTGCTCAGGCTATTTGAAGGCGTATAAAAATAGTAAATTTAATACCTAAGCATAAAAATTGAGCAGCTCTCTAAATTGAGAGCTGCTCGTTTTTTATTGGTTAAAAAGTCCAGCGAAGGCCTGCGTTCCAATCCCAGTTCTTTTTATATTCGCCGCCCATAGCGCGCTCAATATCAAAATAAGCATAGCTGTCCTTGCCGGTTTTCACGCTAAAGCCTGCGCCGTAATCAAAACAGCTGCTGCCATAACTGTCGTCAGCGTGCAGCCTTACGCCTGTATCCAAATCCGTCATGTTAACGTCGTACTTCCCAAGAAAATCGTGATTGATACTTGCCTTGACATAGAAGTTCATTTTATCGTTCACTTCGCGGCCAATATTAAGGCCCAAACGACCGATAAGGGCGGGCATATTTTTCTGCTCCACTTTAATATGGTTAGAAGTGGTAAAATCATTGCCCCACATATAGCCCAAGGTCATTTCTGCCTGCGGCTCAATGTACCAGCTGTGTTTCAGCGCATTTTTGCGGCCGTATTCCGCGCTCAGGCTCATCGCATTGTTGCCATATTTGCCGCTGATGGAATTGCCTTGCGTATCCGCAACGTGGAAATCATTTTTATATTTATCAAATTTATAGCTAAAATCCAAATAATGACCGCTCTCGCGCAATTGCGTCTGGTATACGCCAAGGCCAAAGCTGCGCATCGTGCCTGTACCACGTGCAAAGGAAAGGCTGCCCTTGCCATATTCCGCTACCACGCCAGTATATGTTGTTTGCGCCTCATCCTTGCTCGTTACCACGTCATAACCTAACTGATAGGTGTGTTGTTGGTTTGCATACGCACCATTAGCACCGTGCCTGCCAAATTGGCTGCCTTTGGTGCGCACCCACACACCTTCTGCCTCTTTACCGTTTAAACGCAGCTCACCCATACGCTCGTTTAATTTATCCGCATCATTGCGCCAAGTGTCGTAAGCAGAGGTTACAGTGGAGAGCAAGGTGCTGACGGTAGTAGTGGGTTTTAAGGGTTTATTATTAGAGTTATTATCGTCAGAATCGTCCGGTTCGCTTGGCTGCACAGGTGTAACAGGAGAAGTTATTGTTTCAGCATTACTGATGTACCAATTAGTAGAACTACTGCCATCTTTTCTATCTACTTCATATCTAGTCCAAGTTATTCCATTTTCAACATCTTTTACTTCAAAACTGCCGTTTTCGTTTACAACTTGTGCTAAAACTGTATTTAAAGCTTTAGAATAATCGCTGCCGATATTCTTAATTTCTATTTGTGTTGTTCCATTGTGCGTACCATAAACTATTAATCTATCACAGTTATTTTGTGGAGCTATTGTGCCGTCAATGTTCATTTTTACAATAGCACCATCACCGTCGAAATCTTTATAAACATATAATTTCTTAAAATTATTTGCAGCTCTAGCACTTTGTGTATTATGGTTATCGTCATATGTTAAATCAATAATAGAACCATTAGAAGCACTCAAATTTGCAAGCTGAGAATCTTCAGTTACATTCCATTTAGCACCATTGCTAAATTTTAAAAAGACACCTTCGTTGTTGTCTAAAGCTTTACTAGACGTACCATCCATATCATAGACATAATCAAATGTTTTTCCAGTAAAAAACGATTCTTTTCCTAAGAAATTCATAGAAGTATAGTTTCCTCTATATTCAGAAGAATTATGAGAAGGAGAAATTATATTTGCTGAATATATATCACCTGTAAGTTGCACTATTCCCTTATATTTATTATCATTATTGACTGTAATAGCACAATTTTTATTATAAGCCCAAGTTATCGATCCTTCTGGTGTAATAAATCCATTTCCTATATCGCCTTCTATGACCAGCTTATTATTTGCATTAATATTAATTTGGCAATTAGTACTATAGTATGGGTTGCCAAATCCAGTTTTACCAATTATACCTAAAGCAGTTTTATTTACACCCTCGGAAACACCAAAATCTTTATTTAAATTTAAAACCATATCGTCAACAAAAAAATTGATTTTACTGTTTATGCCACCAACACTAATTGTAGCTGTATTAAAACGACCATATCCAGCTTTAATATCTACTGTTTTTACTTCATTGCCTTGCTTGCCTATATTTATTTCGGTATTCTTAGATAAATTAAATATGGATTCTTCTTGTGATCTTGATACAGTAGTAAGTTTATTAGTTAAAATATTATAAGAAGAATTGTTGTTTACAGAGTTTATAAAATTATTACTGCTATAATTATTTGTATTTTCCCATTGAATAGAATCAAACTTATCCCCATTAGCATTCTTTAATTCATAGTTGCCAGTACCATTCTCTTTAAAATAACCGCCATCAGCTTCTTTAGTAATTTCCGTAATAGACTTATTCTTCACTACTAACGTATTCCCATCTGCCAACGCACTTTGACACGCTCCCCCTGCCAAAATACTAGCAGTTACAGCTAAAAATAAACACTTCTTCTTCAAATCCATCATTGCACAACCTTTCTTTAATACACCTGGATTCTTTCAAGACAATAACGCTGCTTATCTTTTAATAAGTTCCAGTAGCTCTTTCAACTCTCGCAGGTTAAAATCATGCTTAGCTTCTGCTCTATCCATGTCCTTAAAAAAATCGCACATGGAGCAGCCCAGCACTTCCTGCAATTTAAACAGGTTTCTCAAAGTAATATGATTGCGCCCACTTTCAATATTGCTCAAATAAGCCTGACTTACGCCTATACGTTTAGCTGCTTCTCCTTGGAGCAAGCCTTTCGCTATGCGTAAGCTTTTAATTTGTTTGCCTAGATATTTAGTTTTTTCTTCTATCTCCATATTCTCCCTCCCTTCTTTCAATATACTAATATTGTAACACGCCTCTACCCCCCCGCAACTTTTGTCCACAGTTTTCGCCTTTTCCTGATAAAAATATTTTTTATGCCATTTTAGTGTAACTAAAATTACATAAAAAAAGCAGCTCCCTTTTCGAGAGCTGCTCAATCAGTTAAGTAACTTAAAATAATGGCTTGCTATGTGCGTCCTTATTCTTTTTCTGGTTTTTAATGCGCAGGCTGATAACAACTTCTTCGCCATCAAAAGTCTGCTCCATATTTACGGGAATGCCCACATCTTTAATAGCGTTCACTACCTGCTTAATACTGTTTAAGTAAATGCGGACATCGTTGACGATAATCATGCGCTTACGTTTTTCCTGCTGCTTATCGTCCAAAAGTTTAGCAATATATTCTTCTGTCTGGCGCACGCTGTAATTTTTAGCAATTACAACTTCCAGCACTTCCAGGCGTTTGGTATCATCCTCTAATTTTAGCAGCGCACGTGCATGGCGCTCGCTAAGGCCTGCATCCACCAGCACCTTGCGCACTGCGGTAGAAAGGCGCAGCAGGCGCAGTTTATTAGCAATCGTCGATTGCTTTTTGCCCACGCGTGCAGCCATTGCTTCCTGCGTCAGGTGAAACTCTTCCATGAGTTTTTCATAGCCTTCGGCTTCTTCCAGATAATGCAAATCTTCAGCTGCAAATTTTCAATCAGGGCAATTTCTGCAATCTGCTGCGAAGTATATTCACTAACAATTACCGGTACTTCCTCTAACTTCGCCATCTGCGATGCACGCAGGCGACGCTCGCCGGCAATCAGCATATAGCGTCCATCATCCGCCGGCGAAACTAAAAGCGGCTGCAGCACGCCATATTGCGCAATGGATGCAGATAAATCTGCCAAGGCTGCTTCATCAAATGTTTTACGCGGTTGATACGGATTAGGAAAAATCTGCCCGCTAGGCACTTTTACTACCTTTACCTCAGAAACAGCTTTACGCTGGCCAAGGATACCACTATCAGTATCTAATACAGAAAATCCATCATCTACAAACATCATGATCCCCCTATCTGCTGCCTAAGGGCTGCTTTTCCGGCGTACCAGCTTTGCGCGGATATTGCGCCGGTGTAGTTTTTATTTTGGCTATCTTTATTATAGCACGTCCATCGTCAAGACCGGGTAATTTTACAGGCTCGGCACTAATTATTTTTCCGCCGAGGATTTTTACCGCTGCTTCGCCTTCGTCAATTTCTTCGGCGAACTTGCTGCCTTTCAGAGCAATAAACTGTCCGCCTTTTTTCGCCAGCGGCAGGCAGTATTCGCTAAGTACGGAAAGTCTTGCTACCGCACGCGCTGTAACAAAATCGTACTGCTCACGGTGCTTTTTGTTGCGTCCTGCATCCTCTGCCCTTAAATGCTCGCAACGGATGCCTTTTAAGCCTAATTCGGCAATCACCTGCTCTAAAAAGCGCAAGCGTTTGCCCAAGGAATCAATCAGCGTCACCTTGAGCGTAGGGCAGTAAATTTTGAGCGGCACACCGGGAAAGCCTGCGCCCGTGCCTACATCTGCTAAAGTTTTACCGGCCATCTCGCTGTCAAAAGCAAGCAAGCTGTCAATCATATGCTTTACAGCAACTTCTTCAGGCCCTGTGATCGCCGTAAGGTTCATCACTTTATTAGTTTCTACCAGCAATTCATAATATCTGCTGAACTGCTCAAGCTGCAAAGGTGTAAAGCTCAGGTGCGCCTGTGCGCCCTTTGCTGCTAAAATTTCGGCAAAAGTCATTACTCCTGCTCCTTTCGACGTTTCAGCTCCAACGCAATCATCAGCACGCTGATATCAGCAGGCGATACACCGCTGATACGCGATGCCTGACCAATATTCGTCGGACGCACCTTGTCTAATTTCTCTGCTGCTTCGCTGGAAAGCTCTTTAATTGCATGGTAATCAATATCCTCAGGCAGGAGTTTGTTTTCCAGCTTCATAAAGCGTTCCACTTCCTGACGCTGTTTGGTGATATAGCCTTCGTATTTAGCAAAAATCTCCGTCTGCTCTGCCACCTGCGGTGCGAGCACAGGCAGGTTGAAGGCTTCCTGCAATTTCGCGTAGCTAACTTCTTTGCGACGCAATAAATCTAATAAATTGCTGCCACTACGCAGCGGCGCCGTACCCATAGCTTCCAGCTTAGCGTTGTTTTCCGCATTCGGCGCAATATTGAGTTTGCCCAGTTCGCTGATAGCACGCTCCAGTGCGCTGCGTTTTTCTGTAAAAATGCTGTAACGCTTATCATCAACAAGGCCAATTGCTCTGCCTTTTTCCGTCAGGCGTAAATCCGCATTATCCTGACGCAAAAGCAGGCGGTATTCCGCACGCGAGGTCATCATACGATAAGGCTCGTTTGTGCCTTTCGTCACAAGGTCGTCAATCAAAACACCGATATAGGCCTCATCACGGCGCAGCACCAAAGGCTCGCGCCCTGTGATTTTCATCATCGCATTAATACCGGCCATCAGGCCTTGTGCTGCCGCTTCCTCATAACCGCTCGTACCGTTAGCCTGACCTGCACTGAACAAACCACTGATGGCTTTATGCTCCAGTGAAGGACGCAGCTGCAAAGGATCTAAGCAGTCATAATCAATCGCATAGCCTGCACGCATCATTTTGCAATGCTCAAGTCCGGGAATAGTCTGCATAAATTGCAGTTGAATATGCGCAGGCAGCGAAGAACTCATACCTTGCACATACATTTCATTCGTACTTCTTCCTTCAGGCTCAATAAACAGCTGATGACGCTCTTTATTAGCAAAACGCACAATTTTTGATTCAATAGAAGGGCAATAACGCGGACCTACGCCTTCAATCATGCCGTTGAACATACCGGAAAGATGCAAATTATCACGGATAATTTTATGCGTAGCTTCATTCGTATACGTCAGGTAGCAGGGAACCTGCTCACGTGTTTTGATATCGCTGATAAAGGAAAAATTACGCACCTCTTCATCGCCATACTGCGGTTCCATCTTGCTGTAATCAAGGCTGCGTGCATCAATACGCGCCGGTGTACCTGTCTTAAAACGCATCAGCTCCACACCGTTTGCCAAAAGTGAAGCAGAAAGTTTCTGCGCGCTACGCAGACCGTTCGGTCCACATTCATAATTTACCTGGCCATAAACAATGCGTCCGCGCAGATAAGTACCGGTAGCAAGGATAACGCATTTGGCTTCAAAAACTTCACCTGTTTCAGCCTCTACACCAACAACTTCGCCATTTTCTACCAGCAGCTTATCAATCATCAGTTGTTTTAGCTCCAAGTTATCCTGATCTTCAATAATTTTTTTCATCAGGGTGTGGTAATAAGGTTTATCCTCCTGCCCACGCAGCGCATGCACAGCATAACCTTTGCCTGTGTTTAAAAGGCGCATCTGGATACAAGCTAAATCGGCACTAATACCCATCTGCCCACCCAACGCATCAAGCTCACGCACCAAGTGCCCTTTCGCCGGGCCGCCAATTGAAGGATTACAGGGCATCAACGCCACATTATCCAGCGACAGCGTTGCTAAAAGCGTCTTGCCACCCAAGCGGGCAGCAGCGAGCGCAGCCTCCACACCAGCGTGCCCCGCACCAACGACAATTACATCAAATGTATCTGTTATATAACTCATAATAATAGAACCTCTATTTATAATATAAAGTAAGCAATTATAATATCGTGAAGCGAATAAAAATTTTAGTAAATGAGTGTCCGGATTAAAAGAAGTGTCGCAACTGTTTGAGCGATAAGCTCTCTTATGTCGCAAAATTTATTAGCATAGCGCGAGTTTTGCGGCACTTCGTATTTAATCCACACGAAATTTACGTTAAGAAATTTTTCCTGAGCAAAACGATATTTAATTGCGCATCTTTCTACTTACCTATACAAAAACGTGAAAAGATCTCGTTGATAATCTCATCCTGCACTGTATCGCCCGTAATCTCCCCCAAAAGGTCAATCGCCGTGCGCACATCAATCACAATGCAGTCATAAGGCAGCATCTCCTCCGCAGCCATCTTCGCATCCTCCAGCGATTTTAAAGCCTCCCGCAAAAGCCGCTCCTGACGCGCATTCTGGATATAAGCACCATCGCCTAAAGTTCCCTCACTGCCATACACATAATTTTTCAGCCATGCGCTGAACGCTTCCACACCGCTCAAAGTTTTTGCCGAAAGCGTCATCACCTTCTCCGCACCAAAGCGTTTTTCAAGTGCAGCTAAATCCACCTGCTGCGGTAAATCACTCTTATTGACAATAATAACGCAAGGCTTGCCTTCGGCTGCGGCTAAAATCGCTTCATCCTCCTGCGTCAGCCCCTCGCTGCCATCAATCACGCAAATCACCAGCTCAGAATCTGCCAAGAGTTGGCGGCTTTTCTCCACGCCAATTTTTTCTACAAAATCATCGGTAGAACGGATGCCTGCCGTATCTGCTAAAACCAGCGGCACACCGTCTAACAAGAGCTGCTCTTCAATAACATCACGCGTCGTTCCGGCGTATTGTGATACAATAGCACGCTCCTCTTTTAAAAGAGCATTCAACAGGCTTGATTTACCTACATTTGGGCGGCCGACAATCGCCGTGCGCAACCCTTCGCGCAAAATTTTTCCCGTATGCGCGTGCGCCAAAAGCTCATTAATCTCGCCGCAGGCACCAGCAATACTTTCCTGCACCCTGCTATAGGTAACATCTTCAATATCTTCCTCGGGGTAATCAATAACTGCTTCCAGATTCACTACTACATCTACCAGATTTTTACGCAAAGAACGCAAAGCTTTAGCCAGCTGACCTTGCTGCTGGCGTGCTGCCAATTTCAGGCTCGCTTCGCTGCGCGAACGGATAATATCCATAACTGCCTCAGCCTGCGTTAAATCTATACGCCCATTCAAAAACGCACGCTTGGTGAATTCGCCAGGCTCCGCCGGGCGCGCACCTGCGTTATATGTCAGAGCTAATATTTTTTTGAGCGACTGCAAGCCGCCGTGACACTGAATCTCCACAACATCTTCTGCTGTATAGGAGCGGGGCGCACGCATATACACCGCTAAAACCTCATCTACAAGGCTGCCATCTGTATCATATACATGGCCATAAGCAAGCGTATTCACAGGATAAGCTCCCAGAGCTTTACCACTCGCAGCCCTAAAAAGGGCTTCACCTATTTTTAGAGCTTCACTGCCGCTGATACGGATAATCCCCACAGCACCTTCGCCAAGCGTAGTTGTCACTGCACTAATTGTATCTTCATTTACCAACGCATACACCACCTTATCGCTGCTGCCACAGAGGCAGACAGTATTTTATCCGGTAAGAAAAAAGGCTGCCCGCAGGCATAGTACAAAATCTATAAACTATGCCCTTGCGCAGCAGCCTGATTATATTTTATTTTCTCAGCTCGATAACCACATGACGGAACGGATCATCGCCCTCACTCAGAGTTGTAACACGACGGTCGCCCTGAAGTGCCATATGGATAATCTTGCGCTCATGCGGATTCATGGGTTCCAAGGCTACGCGCTCACCGGTACGTTTAACCTTATCAGCCAGGCGGCTTGCCAGGCGGGTTAAGGTTTCAATGCGACGGTCACGGTAATCCTCAACGTCAATTACAATGCGCACACGCTCATTGCTGTTTTTGTTAGCAACCAGATTGGTCAGATATTGCAAACTATCCAAAGTCTGTCCATGTTTGCCAATCAAAATACCCATATCATCACCATGCAGACGGAAGGTTACGCTGCCATCACTTTTGCTGATGAATTTTTCCATTACAACATCAATGCGCATAGCATTGAAAATCTTTTGCAAAAACTCCTTAGCAGCATTCACTGCTTCGTCGTTCACTGCAAATCTGCGTGGCTCACGATATTCACGCGGACGACGCTCAAAGCGATCATGGCGTTCAAAACGTTCTGTACGCTCCTGATGCTCACTTTTTAAGGAAGATAAAGCATTTATTGCACTGTCAACAGCCTCATCCTTAGCCTGCGCAACTTTTTTGCCAAACTCCTCAGAAAGAGCAGCTTCCTTCACTTCATCAGCTTTCTTAGCAAAAGCATTAGCAGCTAAAGCTGCTGCTTCCTTTACTGCGCTAACTGCTTCAGCAGTTGCTTCGCTGACAGTTTTTTCCGTTGTCTTTACTTCTTCCTCACGTTTTGCCTCGGGGAAGGTAGCAGCTTTAGCAGTTACACGCACACGTGCATCCTTACGGCCAAAGCCTAAAAAACCCTTCTTGCCTTCTTCTAATACTTCTACAACAGCTTCATCCGCGGTAATATTTAATTCCTTTAAAGCTGCTGCGACAGCCTCATCTACACTCTTACCAGTCTTTTCAACAAAAGCCATCTCTAACACTCCTAACCGCTTATTTAGCAGCAGCTTTGTTCATCAAAGCCTGCTGTGCAATCTGCATGATATTCATAACAACCCAATACAAAACCAAACCTGCCGGGAAAGTCAGGCTGATATAGCCAATGAACAGAGGCATAAAATAACCCATTATTTTGCCCTGTGCATTGCCTGTGTCAGGCATGGTCTGTTTCGTCTGGATAAAAGTAGTCAGAGCGGACAGTACCGGTAAAATATAGGTAGGATCAGCTTGAGAAATATCCTTCAGCCATAAAAAGCTGGTAACGATTTCCGGATGAGCAGCGTAGTTGTAATCGCGGATACCATAAAAAATACCAATCATAATCGGCATCTGAATAGCCAGCGGCAGGCAGCCTGCCAGCGGATTAACGCCCTCATTTTTATAAAGGTTTGCCAGCTCCATATTCAGGCGCTGTTTATCATCCTTATATTTTTCCTGCAAAGCCTTCATTTTCGGCTGCAGTTCCATCATAGCCTTCGTAGATTGAATCTGCTTTTGGGTCAGCGGATACATGATCAGCTTGATAATAATTGTCATAATAACAATAGCCAGACCCAGATTAGGAATACCCACGCTCTCGGTAAAATTATAGAGAACAGTCAGTACCTGTTGCACGATATTAGCGAGAAAATCCAAAATATCACTCCTCAAGAAACAAAGTGTTGAACATAATTATACTATTTTACAGGATCATAGCCACCAGGATGAAAAGGATGGCATTTAGCAATCCGCTTGATTGCCAGCCACAAGCCCTTCACAGGTCCTTTTTTCTGAATTGCTTCAATAGCGTACGCTGAACACGTAGGATAAAACCTACAGGTTGGCGGAAACAGTGGTGATATAAAAATCTGATAGAATCTTACACACAAAATAAGTATCCTGCTCATAGCTTTTCTATCCTTATCCTAGAGCAATGCTGCTCTTTTTGCCAGTCTTAAAAAAACACGCTCAAAAGTCTTATAATCAGCCTTCGTCAGCTTGCGACGAGCTACCCAAACTATATGATAGCCTTTTTTAAGCTCTGCCTTATGCATGCGGAACACTTCCCGCATCAGACGCTTAATATGATTGCGCACTACAGCGCAGCCTAATTTTTTGCCTACTGCCAAGCCAATTTTTAAATCCTCGCCTTGGTCAGCAAGAATATAAAAGACTGACATGGCATCAACTACTGTACGTCCTTTACCATAGACAACCTGAAAACTCTTTTTAGATTTCAGTCGATTTAATTTTTTTAATGTATACTTTTTCTTTTGCATTAAATGCACACCTGCCCGCATGGAAAAAATAGGCCACTTACGCGGCCTATTTTATAATGTTATGCAGACAATTTCTTTCTGCCTCTAGCACGTCTTCTTTTGAGAACTTGACGACCGCCCAAAGTTTTCATTCTTTCTCTGAAACCATGAGTTCTTTTTCTTCTGAGATTGTTAGGTTGAAAAGTACGTTTCATTCAGTATTCCCTCCTTATCCACCGCAAAATTTTATCAATTTCTATATATGTGAATATTGATAGCTGTTTTTTCCTTACCTGTGCAAAGCTCTCGCATATCTGCAAGGTATTACTAACATATTATATGGGAAAATAAAAACTTCGTCAAGTAAAAACCTGTATTTTTCTCCTGTCCAAGAAATTTTTCCCGGAAATTTGCGAAGTTATCCACAGTCTGCTAAAATATATGTGTATATTACTGTGTATAATTTAATCGACGCTTGGAACGCCTGCCAAAAGACGTAAAGCTGTCGTTTTATTTTTTATAAAATAACTGAGGAAAGGATGTATCTATATGAGTTCCTATGATTTAGCAGAAATCTGGGTCAAATGCATAGATAAATTAAAGGAATCCTTTAATGAAAAAATTTTTGATGTCTGGATTAAGCCGATCATGCCCCTGGAAGTAACAGATGAATATTACAAAGTAGCTGTAAAAAACACTTTTTTTAAAACCATGCTGGAGGATAATTACGCTAAAGTCATCGAAGGTGTTTTATCCGGTATCATGGGCAAAAATATCCGGCTGATGATCGAGACTATGGATGGCGCACAAGTTCCCCAAGTAGCAGAAGCTCGAGAAGAATATGGCCTGCCGCAGCCTGCTAAGCGCGAACAGCAGCAGCTTTTTAATGAAAATTCTTCCGTACAAGAGCCTGACGAAAGCAATTTGAATCCCAAGTACGTTTTTGAAACTTTCGTCATCGGCAATTCTAACCGCTTCGCCCATGCAGCAGCACAGGCTGTAGCCAATAACCCGGCACACGCTTATAACCCGCTCTTTTTATATGGCGGCGTCGGTCTTGGCAAAACGCACTTAATGCACGCTATCGGCAACCGCATTAAACAAAACAACCCCAG
>CAVKDE010000006.1:0-4078 GCA_963654835.1 Duodenibacillus sp.
TATTGATATCAAACTTTCTAATGGCGAAGGCAAACGCATTGGTATTACCCGTATCCATATGGAAGAAGATGCCGGTAAACTGAACCATAGCGGCGCAACCAGCAGCACTTCTGATTCCTCTGCTGTTGACTACAACCGTGCAGGCGTACCGCTGATTGAAATTGTATCTGAACCGGATATGCGTAGTGCAGAAGAAGCTCGTGCTTACATGGAAAACCTTAAAGCAATTTTGGAATATACTGATGTCTGCGACTGCAAAATGCAGGAAGGCAGCCTGCGCTGCGACGCAAATATTTCCATTATGCCTGAAGGTGCTAAAGAATTTGGTACCCGTGCGGAAATTAAAAACCTAAACTCCTTCCGTGCTTTGGAACGCGCTATCAATTACGAAGTTGAACGCCAAAAAGAAGTTCTGGAAGATGGCGGCCATGTTGTGCAAGAAACCCGTACCTGGGACGAAGCAAACGGCGTAACCCTGTCCATGCGTTCTAAGGAAGAAGCACATGACTATCGTTACTTCCCTGAACCTGACCTCGTTCCTGTACAGCTCGACGACGCATGGATTGAACGCATCCGCGAAACTCTGCCGGAGCTGCCTGCTCAGCGTCAGGCTCGCCTGATGAGCGAACATGGTCTGCCGGAATATGATGCTTCGCAAATCGTTTCCACCAAAGCTATGGCTGAATACTTCGATGAAGCAGTTAAAAACGCTAAAGACAGCAAAGCAGTTTCTAACTGGCTGCTCGGCGATGTTTCTGCTTACATGAACAATGAAGGCATTACCATTGCTGATTTCAAAGTAACCCCTGCACACTTAGCAGAACTGGTTAACCTGATTAAAGACGGCGTACTTTCCAGCAAGCTGGCTAAGAAAGTCTTCGCAGAAATGCTCAAAGAGGACGAAGCTCCGAAAGCTCTTGTTAAGAAACTTGGCTTAGAGCAGGTTAGTGACGAAGGCGCAATCCTGAAGCTGGTTGAAGAAACTTTGGCTGAAAATCCGCAATCCGTTGCCGATTACAAAGCTGGTAAAGATAAAGCTATAGGCTTCCTTGTTGGCCAGATTATGAAGAAATCTCGCGGTAAGGCTAATCCGGGGATGGTTACCAAGATGCTCAAAGAAAAAATGCAATAATTCATATGCGTCCTAAAGACCATATACTTCAGAACGTTTCCTCGACGTACCTCTAGTACGCCTTCGTCGTCCTTCTTCGTCTCTGGTTCTTTATTACGCATATGTACGTACTCGCGTAGCATATGCGTGCTTGCGCGTATGTACGTACTCGTGTAGTATATGCGTGCTTGCGTAGTATATTTTATAGTACAAAAATTAGCACCTCACCTGAACGTAACGTTTGGGCGAGGTGCTTTTTGCATATTACCATTTGTGTTGAGCAAGTGGTAAAGAAATTTTTCTTGAAGCATTCACATCTGCTGTGACAAATGCTAAAATAATTGATAGCAAAGATATTACGTGAGCGGAGGATTAATATGCAAAAATTTATCAATAAAGCAGAAAATATTACCAGCGAGATGTTAGAAGGCCTTGCCTTAGCTCATCCTGATATTCTTGAACTGGAGCAGGGCTCTCTTGTTGTAAATAAAAAATTAGCACAGGCTGAGCGCGTTACTATCGTAACAATAGGCGGTACGGGTAATGAGCCTGCTGTAAGTGGTTTTGTGGGCGAAGGCATGGTGGATGTTGCTGCAATAGGCGATGTATTTGCTGCGCCCGGGCCTAGTGCCTGCTTAAAGGCCGTACAAATGGCAGATAGAGGGCAGGGAGTGCTGCTGGTTGTGCCTAATCATACAGGTGCGGTGTTGACAAGTAATATTGTGTTGAAAGAAGCGCAAAAACTTGGGCTGAATGTGATGAGAGTGGTTGTGCAGGATGATATTGGTGATGTAGCGCAGGAAAATGCAGCTGAACGTCGTGGCTTTGTTGGCTGCGTGCCTGTATATAAAGTTGCCGGAGCTGCGGCGCAGGCTGGTAAAACTTTGACGGAAGTTGCTGCTATCGCACAAAAATTTGCAGAGAATATGGTAAGTCTTGGTGTAGCAATACGCAGCGCAATACACCCGCAGACAGGC
This sequence comes from Duodenibacillus sp., assembly GCA_963654835.1. GTDB lineage: Bacteria > Bacillota > Negativicutes > Acidaminococcales > Acidaminococcaceae > Phascolarctobacterium_A. The sequence goes on from CAVKDE010000006.1 coordinate 2,089, forward strand.
GAGCAGCTGCTAGCTGTTAACGAAGGTATGATGAAGGTTGGCGTCGGTCAGCACGGAGAAGGCGGCGCAGAGCAACCTTTACCGACTGCTGATGAAGCGGCAGCTGTGATGCTGGATATTTTGCTAGAGAATTTAAATGTGCAGGCTGGGGAAAAACTTTTAGTTATTGTCAGCGGTAGTGGTGCAACTACCTTAATGGAGCAGCTGATAGTGTTCCGTGCCTGCCATAAGCTGCTGACGGAAAAAGGTATAGAGGTGGCAGCAAGCTATGTGGGCGAGCTGCTTACTGTTCAGGAAGCAGCAGGAGTTCAACTGTGTCTTGCACGTATGGACACTGAACTATTAGATTATTGGAATGCACCGTGTTATACTGCTTATTATAAAAATTAATTTATACACGGTCTGATATAACGAAAATATAGAGAAAAGCCAATAAAATTTATAAAAAACCTCTTGCAAAATCTAAGAATCGTGGTACACTTTAATTAGTGCTTTATTGGTTTAAGATAATTTATCTCAAGTCAATCGAAAGGCGGTGCTATTGAATGCAAGACGAAATCAAACTTATTGGTCGCAGAATCCGTTTACTGCGTACTGCAAAAAACCTTACTCAAACTACTTTGTCTAAACAAATGGGGATCTCTCAAACTCATTTGTGCAACATTGAATGTGGTAGAGTGCCTGTAACCCTGCCGAATCTTTTAAAGCTGCACAAACTGCTTGGCTGCACGATGGCTAATTTCTTTATTGATTTAGATCGCAGCATTGCTGGCGAAGGTGATGTCAGCTTAGAGGATCTCCTGCAAATCGCTAAACTTTTAAAGCAAAAAGGTTAAGCCTGACAATTTATGTGGAGAATTGGGAAAATAAAAAGTTGACGTTGCTTCTAGCGACGTCAACTTTTTTTGTTTTATAGGCTATTGGCATTTATTTACAAAAACCTCAATACATCCTGCGGTGTTTCGGCGAGCAGTTTTGCACCGTGCTGCTCTAAAAATTCGCGACCGCGAAAGCCCCAGCATGCGCCGATGCAGGCTATGCCTGCGTTGCGTGCGGTTTCAATATCCGTATCAGAATCACCAACGTAAATGGTGGTTGCTTTTTCTGCACCCAGTTGCTGCATAATTTTTAGCAGCATATCCGGTGCCGGTTTTTTGGCGATACCATTACGTTCGCCACAGGCAGCATCCAGCGCATTGCTAAAGTATTGTTTTGCCAGTTCCTGCACGCCGTAATCAGCCTTATTGGAAACAATAGCTGTTTTGCAGCCTGCATTGCGCAGTGCAGTAAGCAGCTCCATAACGCCGTCATAGGCTTTTGTAGCGTCGTTGCAGTGCGCTTTATAATAAGTATTGAAGGTGTTAAAAACTTCTTCCTGCGTGCTTTCCGGCGTTTTAGAAGGCACAGCGCGCTCAATGAGCTTGCGTATGCCGTTGCCGACGAACCAGCGCACTTCTTCCGTAGTGCGCTGCGGGAAATGGTGCTGCGCAAGGGCGTAATTTGTGGCAGCAGCAATATCTGTGAGGGTATTGAGCAAAGTGCCGTCAAGATCAAAGATGATGGTTTTATATTGCATGGTGTTCTCCTTAAAACTTAATTTACATATAATTGTAGCATAATCTGAGAAAATACTATATAATAATAACACAAATATTTTACGGAGGACAAGTGATGACTTACGATTTTGCGCGCTTAACAAAGATTAAGTGCTTTTTATTTGATATGGATGGAACGATTAACCTTGGCAATGAGCTGATTCCGGGAATGGAAGGCTTTTTTGATAAATTAAAGGCAGCAGGACGAGAGTATTATTTGCTGACGAATAATTCTTCGCGCAGCCATGAGCATTATGTAAACAAAATGAACGGCTTAGGCGTGCCTGTGACGCACAAAAACATTTTAATTTCTTCTGATGCGCTGACAAACTGGATGCAGAAAAATAAGCCTGGCGCACGCCTTTTTGTGCTGGGAACGCCGCAGCTTTTAGAAA